>NZ_JAAPBF010000460.1 GCF_022695985.1 Streptomyces sp. NP-1717
CGGATGCGCTGATCGCCGCGGCCGTCAGGATCTTCTTGATCACGGCTGGTTCCCTTTCTCAAGAAATGCAGGTGGTGAGGCCTGCCCAACCGAATGCCCTGGGTTTGGTTCCGCTGCTTCACTCGTTCGGCCCACGGGCGGCAGGCGGGCTGATTGAGTGCCTAATGAGCCGTTGGGGTGAATTGAGATAACCAAACCTGCGGAGCTTAGTTGCTCAAGGCGCCCCGGGGACTTTGGGGCATCCTTCGGAAGGGTACTGATCGTGATCAAGAAGATTATGGCTACCGCAGCTGTCGCTGCTTCCTTCGTCGGTGTGTCGGCAATGGCCGCGCCGTCCGCTTTCGCCGTCGGTGACGACACGGGCACGACGTCGCTCAGCGGCAACGGTGCCATGCAGGCGTACGGCAACTCCGCGACGTACGGGAACATGAGCCCGCAGATGGCGCTCATTCAGGGCTCGCTCAACAAGCCCTGCATCGGCCTGCCGGCGAAGATCAACGCCGGGTCGCTGCTGGGTGCCGCGCCGATCGCGGTCCAGGACATCAACGTCCTGTCCTCCCCGCAGAACCAGCAGTGTGTCGAGAACTCGACCCAGGCGAAGGGCGACGAGCCCCTCTCGCACATCCTGAACGACATCCCGATCCTGTCGGCGAACGGTGCGGGCAACAGCTGACGTCGCCCCCGAATCGCCTCTACCGGGTCACCGTCGAATTCGGCGGTGACCCGGTCGTCTTTGTAATTTCCGTGGCGTGCCAATATGCCTTGTGGGCCGTTCGAGGGAATGGGCGTAACCAAACGTCGCGTGGCGGGTTGAATTTATCGGAACCCCGCCGGTGGGTTCCGAATTTCTGGAAAGGCAACAAAATGAACAAGCTGTGGGCTACCGCTGCTGTCGCGGCCACGA
>NZ_JAAPBF010000461.1 GCF_022695985.1 Streptomyces sp. NP-1717
TCGATCATTGGTCGAGCCAGATGAGGGTGCTGGCGAGGGTGATGGCGGCGAGGTAGCGGTCGGGGCGTTTGTCGTAGCGGGTGGCGATGCCGCGCCATTGTTTGAGGCGGTGGAAGCAGCGTTCGACGACGTTGCGTCGTCGGTAGGCGGCCTTGTCGAAGTGGCAGGGCCGTTCGCGGCGCCGTGCTCTGCCGGCGAGTTGGTCGACGCGTTCGGGGATCGTGGCCTTGATGCCTCGCCGGCGGAGGTAAGCCCGGAAGGTGCGGGCCGAGTAGCCCTTGTCCGCGACGACGTGTCCGGGCCGGGTCCGGGGCCGTCCCGGGCCTGGCCCGGGGACGCGGATGCGGTCGATGACGGCTTCGGCCTGGGTGCAGTCGTTGCGGTTGCCGCCGGTCAGGAGGAAGGCGAGCGGTCGGCCCTGTCCATCGCAGGCGAGGTGGAGTTTGCTGGTCAGCCCGCCGCGGGAGCGTCCGAGTCCGCGTTCTTCGAGCCCCCTTTGGCCGCGGTGTGCTGGTGGGCCCGCACGATGGTGGAATCGATCGCGACGAGCCAGTCCACCTCCGCCCGGGTCTGGACGGCGGCCAGGAGGCGGTCGAACGTGCCGTCGGCGGCCCAGCGGGCGAAGCGGCCGTGAACGGTCTGCCACGGGCCGAACCGCTCGGGCAGGTCCCTCCAGGGCAAACCCGTACGGAACTTGAACACGATGCCCTCAAGCACCTGACGGTGATCCCGCCACCGGCCACGCGCCCGCCCCGCAGACGGCAGCAACGGCTCGATCACCGCCCAGGCGACGTCAGTAATCTCCCCATCCCTCACGACCAGACCAACGATCCGATGATC
>NZ_JAAPBF010000047.1 GCF_022695985.1 Streptomyces sp. NP-1717
CTCGGGGGCGCGGCCCGCTGCGGCTCGTCGACGCTGATGCCGAAGTCCGTCGCGAGGCCCTCCAGTCCGCTGCTGTACCCCTGGCCGACCGAGCGGAACTTCCAGGCGCCCTGGCGCCGGTAGAGCTCGCCGAGCACGAACGCCGTCTCGATGGTCGCGTCCTGGCTGTCGTACCGCGCGATCTCGGCGCCCGACGCCGCGTCGAGCACGCGGACGTAGAGTCCGGGCACCCGGCCGAAGTTCCCGCCGTCCGCCGACGCGGCGACGACGATCCGCTCGATGTCGGCCTCCACACGGGCCAGATCGACGGAGAGGGTGTCCGTCACCGTGCCGGGACCTGTGCCTTTCCCGTCGTAGCGCACCGCGCCCGACGCGTGCGCGGGCTGGTTGTAGAAAACGAAGTCCGCGTCGGAGCGGACCTTTCCAGCCTTCAGCAGAAGAGCCGACGCGTCGACATCCGGTGTCCCCGGTGCTGAACGCCATCCCAATTCGACACGCACACTCGGTGCCGACACCGGAACATTGGCTCCTTTAAGCATGGACATGCTCGCCCCCATCGAGAGTCGGGTGACCGAAAGTTTTCCGTCGCGCCAAACCTAATCGCTGAAACAGCCGCCGCGCCCCCGAGGACCGACGAGTAACCCCTCCGGAGCTTGCCCTTTACACGATCACTACGCTGCCGGACGACCGATTTTCCCAAGTTCGCTCGCATTGGGGATCCGAAGTCACCCACACCGCCGGAAACAACCCCCTTATCGGACTCCCCAACCGGCACATCGTGGGCTTAACTTATGTTCCATGACCTCCCCCCGCGCCACCTACGGCGGCGGTTACTACACCGCGCCGTCGTTCCCGGACACCCCGATCTACGACTCCCTGGTCGCGGAGCGGGGCACGCCTCAGATCGCCCCGATCCGAGTGCCTTCCGCCTACGACACCGGCAGCAGCTACCAGAGCAACAGCTATCTGCCGGCGCTGCCTTCGGCGCTTCCCGCTCTCCCGGCGGCTCCTTCGCAGCCCACGCCGTCCTACGGCGGCTACCAGCCGCAGCCGGCGCAGCACCCCGTGCCGCTCCAGCACGCCCCGGCGCCCTACGTTCCGCAGCAGGCGCCGCCCCGCGGCTACCAGGGTGCTCAGCCCTATCCGCCCCAGCAGCAGCAACAGCAACCGCGTCCTCAGCAGCCCCGCCCGCCGCAGCAGCAGCGACCGGGGTCGGCGACGGGGTACGAGGCGATGCGCCCCGCTTCGCCGCGCCCGGCGCCCGCGCCGGTGCAGTACGACGACCCGTACAACCGCCCGTACCAGAGCCGGGGTTACTGACACCGGGCGTTCCGGAACGACCGGCGCGCCGGGACGGGCGGAGGGAGTCGGGGGCTCCCTGGCAGGATGGCCGTATGCATCAGCCGTTCGCCCCAGTCCTGCACGCCCTGCGCGTCCATCCGGTGAAGTCGGTGGGAGGTTTCACGACGGACAGCGCGGTCGTCGAGCCGTGGGGTCTGGCGGGAGACCGCCGGTGGACGCTGATCGACGAGTCGGGCACCGCTGTCACACAGCGCGAGTTGCCACGGCTCGCGCTGACCCGCGCCGAGCCGCTGCGGGACGGCGGGATCGCGCTGCACGCGCCCGGCGGGGAGTCGCTGGAGGTCGCGCGCCCCGGAACGGGCGGCACAGGATCGGGTACCACGAGAACGGGCGGCCCGCGACGGGGTGAACAGCGTACGGACCGTCCGCGAACAGCCGTGTCCTCACCGGGTGTTGGCGTCGATCTGGCGGAGATCGAGCCCCCGGCGGACACGGACGACGTCGTGGTGAACGTCTTCGGGACGAAGGTCGCCGCCTCGCTCGCGGACGCGCGGGCGAGCGACTGGTTCAGCCGCCATCTCGGGGTGGCGGTCCGGCTGGCACATCTCGGCGACCCGGCGAGCGCCCGGCCGGTCGATCCGGCGTACTCCCGCCCCGGGGACACCGTCAGCTTCGCCGACAGCCATCCGCTGCTCCTGGTCACCGTCTCCTCCTTCGACGCCCTCAACTCCCTGATAGCGCAGGGCGATCACGCCGACGAGGGCCCTCTGCCGATGGACCGCTTCCGGCCGAATCTCGTCGTCGCGGGCACCGCTCCCTGGGCCGAGGACGGGTGGCGCCGGATCACCGTCGGCGAGGTCACCTTCCGTGTCGCCAAGCCGTGCGGGCGCTGTGTGATCACCACGACCGACCAGCGGACGGCGGGGCGCGGCAAGGAACCGCTGCGTACGCTCGCCCGGCACCGCCGGATCGACGGCAAGCTGGTCTTCGGGCAGAAGCTGGTGCCCGAGAACACCGGTACGGTGCAGGTGGGAGACGTGGTGAAGGTGTTCACCGACTGACGCCGTGCCGGGTCCGGCCCGTCGAACCCCGGGGTGATTTCGCTCTCCCTTCCGCCGTTTTGTGCGTGCGCGCGGCCCCATGGGGCTATGACGGAGAGAGCAACGGACGGAAGACGCAAGGGGTGAGACACGATGCGAGCGGTCCTGGGGCTCCGGCGCTGGCGGCACAACCCGCTGCGGAGAAGGACCGATCTCGTCGAGGCGTGGGTAGCGTTCGGCGCCCTTGTCCTGATGCTCCTCGCCGCCCCGTCGATCGGCTGGATGTCGGGCGCGGCGACCGACGAGGCGTTCGGGCGGACGATCCGTGCCCAGCACGAGGACCGGCACCGTACGCACGCCCAGGTGGTCCGTCTCACGACGGCGCCCGCGCGTCTCATGTACGACCCGGAGACCTCGGCCGAGCGCGGGAGCGGCCGGCCGGTGATCGCCAAGTGGACGGCGCCGGACGGGAGTCGGCACACCGAGACCGTCCGCTCGGCGCCGGCCACGGTCCGGCCCGGTGAGACCTTCCCGGTCTGGACAGACCGCGGCGGACAGCTCACCCAGCGGCCGACGGATCCCACCACCGCCCGTACGCACGCCGTGCTGGCGGGGCTCGGGGTGGCCGCTCTCGGCGCCCTGCTGGTCGAGGCCGCCAGACGGCTGGTGGTCCGGCAGCTCAACCGGCGCCGGTACGCGCGGCTCGATCTGGCCTGGGCGCAGGCCGGTCCCGACTGGGGCCGTACGGGCGCGGGCAGCTGAGCCGAAGGGCCCGAACAGCCCTTCTCACCGCCCCGGAACCGCTCTTGGGTCAACCGACCGGTGCCGCGCGCGCTACGGTGGTGCGACCCGGTCCTCCGTCGTGGCCGGGGCTTCCTTGAATTGACCCCGGAGCGGGTCAGATCGGCACAGCACGCGCAGGCGCACGAGGTGGGGACAGAACAACACCATGGCACAGGGCACCGTCCAGGTGACGCACACCGGCACCTCGCGTTGGCGCAGGCGTACCGGCGAGTACGCGTCTCTCTCCGCGGCCCTGGAGGCCGCGAGCGACGGCGACATACTCACCGTCGCGCCGGGCACCTACCGGGAGAATCTCGTGGTCACGCGCGCCGTCACGCTGCGCGGGCCCGAGGGCTCCTCGGGCTCGGTGCGCATCGCACCGCCGGAGGGCGTGCCGCTGACGGTGCGCGCCTCGGCGACCGTCCACGACCTGCATGTGGAGGGCCAGGACACGACCGCGCCCGCGCTGCTCGTGGAGGACGGCACCCCCGAGCTGACGGACCTGCGGATCGTCACGCGTTCGGCCGCCGGTGTGGAGGTGCGCGGCGCCGCGCGCCCCACCGTCCGCCGCTGCACCGTCGACAATCCGGCCGGTGTCGGGATCGCCGTACTCGACGGCGCCGGCGGGGTGTTCGAGGACTGCGAGGTCGTCGCGGCCGGCCAGTCGGGCGTCTCCGTACGCGGCGGGGCGCACCCCCGGCTGGAGCGCTGCCGGATCCACCACGCGTCGGGCGGCGGACTGACCGTCACCGGCGAGGGCAGCGGGCTGGAGGCGGTCGGCTGCGAGGTGTACGAGATCAAGGGCACCGGCGTACAGATCGCCTCCCGCGCCGCCGCCCATCTCACCGACTCCAGCGTCCACCGCACGTCGGCCGACGGCATCACGCTCGACACGGACGCGGTGCTGACGCTCTCCGACTGCGACATCCACGACATCCCGGAGAACGCGGTCGATCTGCGTTCCCGCTCGGTGCTGACGCTGACCCGCTCCACGGTGCGCCGCTTCGGCCGCAACGGTCTCTCCGTCTGGGACCCGGGCACCCGGGTGGACGCCAACCAGTGCGAGATACATGACAGCACGGGCGACTACCCGGCGGTCTGGGTGAGCGACGGGGCGACGGTCGTGCTCGACTCCTGCCGCGTGCACGACGTGCCGGACGCGCTGTTCGTCCTCGACCGCGGCTCCCGCGCCGACGTCGTGGACAGCGACCTCTCCCAGGTCCGCAACACGGCCGTGTCGGTGAGCGACGGGGCGACGGCCCAGCTGGACGACTGCCGGATCAGGGAGGCGTCCACCGGCGCCTGGTTCCGGGACCACGGCAGCGGCGGCACGCTCAACTCCTGCACCATCGACGGTGTCCAGACCGGCGTCATCGTGACCAAGGGCGCGGACCCGACCATCGAGCGGTGCACGATCACCTCGCCGGCCGAGGCCGGTTTCTATGTCTCCGCCGAGGGCCGGGGCACCTTCCACGACTGCCGGGTGACGGGCAGCGGCGGTTACGGCTTCCATGTGATGGACGGCTGCCGTACGACGCTGACGCGCTGCCGCACCGAGCGCTGCGCGCGCGGGGGTTACGAGTTCCCGGACGGCTCGGCGCCCGGCGCCGAGGGCAACGCTGCGGGGCCGACCGTGGAGGACTGCACGAGCGACGAGAGCGGGGTACTGGCCGCGGCGCCGCAGCCGGCGGCCGTGCTCACGGCGACGCAGACGACGGGGCTGCTGGGCGCGGTCCCGGCGGCGGGCGCGCCGCCCGTGCCGGACGCCTTGCCCGCCGAGCCGGTGCGCGAGCCGGGCAAGGTGCTCGGTGAACTCGACGCGCTGGTGGGCCTGGAGAGCGTCAAGCGCGAGGTCCGCGCCCTCACGAACATGATCGAGGTCGGCAGGCGCAGGCAGCAGGCCGGTCTCAAGGCCGCCTCGGCCCGCCGCCATCTGGTCTTCACCGGCTCCCCCGGTACCGGCAAGACGACGGTGGCCCGGCTGTACGGCGAGATCCTGGCCTCGCTCGGGGTGCTGGAGCGCGGTCATCTCGTCGAGGTCTCGCGGGTGGACCTGGTGGGTGAGCACATCGGCTCCACCGCGATCCGTACACAGGAGGCCTTCGACCGGGCCCGTGGCGGTGTGCTGTTCATCGACGAGGCGTACGCGCTGTCGCCGGAGGACTCGGGGCGCGACTTCGGGCGTGAGGCGATCGACACGCTGGTGAAGCTGATGGAGGACCACCGGGAGGCCGTGGTGGTGATCGTCGCCGGGTACACCGTGGAGATGGAACGATTTCTCGCCGTCAACCCCGGTGTGGCGTCCCGTTTCTCACGCACCATCACCTTCGACGACTACGAGGCGGACGAACTGCTGCGGATCGTGGAGCGGCAGGCCGAGGAGCACGAGTACCAGCTCGGCGCGGGGACGGCCGAGGCGCTGCTGAAGTACTTCGCGGTGCTGCCCAAGGGGCCGGCCTTCGGCAACGGCCGTACGGCGCGGCAGACGTTCGAGTCGATGGTGGAGCAACACGCCAGCAGGGTCGCCCAGTTGCCGGAGACCAGCACGGACGACCTGACCCTGCTCTACGCGGACGATCTGCCCGAACTGCCCTGACTCCGTGGGCTTTCCGGGGCTCCCCGGTCCGTCGCGGCGCCGTCGCGCTGCGCGGGCAGCGCGGGCGGCAGCCGGTCGAGCAGCGCGGCGCGCTCCACGGCGAACGCGGGGTCGGCCTGGTACTCGGAGTGACCGAGGATCGGTTCGGGCAGCGGGCGGCGCTCGGTGCGGCCGTAGGCGAGCGGGTCCTTCAGCGGCCCCCGGTCCACGGCCGGCGCGTCGCCGTCGGCGCCGAGCCTGACGGGTCCGCCGATGGGGTCGGTGGCGCGCCACAGGTTGCGCCAGCAGTGCACCTCCCTGCCGAGGTCGCTCAGCGGCCCGGCGCCGAAGTAGGCGGGGAACCAGCGGCCGTACAGCCGCTCCAGCGGTGAGCCGTACGTCAGCAGCGCCACCCGGTGGCGGGTGCCCTCCGGGAGCTGCCAGACGGCCGCCGCGGCCAGCACGCTGCCCTGCGAATGGCCGGAGATGACGAGACGTCCGCCGGTGCGGGCGGTCCAGGAGGCCATTCGCCAGGTGAGGTCGGGCACGGCGCGCTCCGCGTAGCACGGCGGCGCGAAGGGGTGCGAGGCGCGCGGCCAGAACGTGCCGACGTCCCAGAGGATGCCGATGGTGCGCCGGGCGGACGGGTCGCGGTAGGCGCGGCGGCCCCAGGTGACGAACAGTATGAAGCCGAGGCCGATCAGCCAGGAGCCGAGCGCCTGCGCGGTGTCGGCGACCGACTGGACCAGCGCGGGGCCGCCCTCGGCCGCCCGGCCCGGCACGTCCCCGCTCAGCCAGGCCCCGAGGACGGCGCCGACGCCGAGCAGGAGCGTGGCGCCGGAGACGAGGCCGACCAGCCAGGGCGCCGCGTCGGTGAGTTCGGCGCGGGCCCGGGCTCCGGCGATCCGGCGGGTCCGGACGGAGTCCGGCGTGACCTTCTCCTCCCGCGACCCGTACTCCGCCTCCACGACGGGCGCGAGGCGACGGGCGGTACGCACGGTGCGCACCGCGAGGAGGGCGACCGGGATCAGGAGGAGCACGAGCAGGACGGGGATGACGGCGGCCTGCCAGCTCAGCAGCACCGGCGGTCCGACGATCGAGCCCTCGCCCATGCCGGGTGTGCCCGACCCGTCGAGCCAGTCGCCGACGCGCTGGGCCACACCGCCGGTCATCACCCCGGCCAGTGCGCAGGCCAGCATGGCGACGGCCGGGCCACCGAGGCCGAGGAGGGCGATCCTGGCGTGCGGGGCGCGGCGGTGCAGGACGAGGGCCGCGGCGGCGAGGGCGACGACGAGAACGCCCTGGGCGAGGACGAGGACCGGGAACGTGATCGCGCCGGGGAGGGTGCCGGCGGAGACCCATTCGGGGCGCGACCAGGCCGCGTACAGGACGCAGAGGCCGAGCAGGGCGAGGGAGACGGCGGGCAGCCGGCTGATGACCGCGTTGTCGAGCGTGCCGTCGCGCCTGCGCTCGCTGCGGCCCCTGCTGCACACCACCCAGAGCACAACGAGCGCGCCCGCGACGAGAGTTGACTGGAGCAACCAGCCGGCGCCCTCGCGTACGGCGCTGGACGCGCCGCGGTCGTGGCGGGCGGTGGCGCCGGTGATCGCGCCCGCGACGGTGAGGAATCCGGCGGCGGTGTGCGCGGCGCGCAGACGCGCGACGAGCCGGCGGCCGTACCAGAAGCCGGGCCTGCCGAGTGCGGGCCGGACCTTCGGAGTGCGCTGGACGCTCTCCCCCGCCGTACCCCGCGCCGGTCCTTCGCAGGCGTCCGTGGCGTCGTCGTCGCCGGCCTCGGGGCCCGGCTCCGGGAGGCTGCCGCCCGGAACGGAGTCGGTCGGCGGGCGCTGGGCCTCGTACGCGCTCCAGGTCCGGTTGGAGAGGTACCAGAGGAGGGCCACCAGCAGCGCCGGTACGAGGGCGGCCAGCGCGAGGCGGCGGCCGGGCTGCGCCCACCAGCCGTCCCGCGCGGCGGACAGGAAGCCGAGCCAGGCCCGGTCCTCCGCGCAGCCGGCGGAGCCCGCGCACTGCCAGGCCACCAGGTCGAGCGCGACCTCGCAGGCGCCGGCGGTCAGCAGCACGGTGAGCGTGAGGGCCAGCAGCCGTACGAACACTCCGTAGAGGCGCTGTGTCCTGGCGAGGCCGTTGGTCGCCGGGCGCATCCAGTGCGCGAGGTTGACGACCATGAAGGGAAGCAGCAGCAGCCACAGGGCGCGGGCGCCGTTGCCGGAGGTGAGGTTGGACCAGCAGTACGCCTCGGGCACCGGCCCGTCCTCGTACCGCTTGGGGTGGGACTCGGCCTCCTCGTCGTCGGGACGCCGGTGGATGGCCGCGGTCTCGTCGCCGGTGATCCGGACCGTGTACGGATCGGCGAGCATCTCCTGCGGGGTGGCGCCGCCGACGCCGTGGACCAGCAGTTCGAGCGCGGCGCCGCCGCCGCTGGGGACGGGGGGCTCGGGGGACACGTCGGCGACTCGCTCTCCGGGTGGTGTCTCGCGGCGGTGACCACCCCTCAGCGACTCTCCCCGGACCGGGGCGGGCCGACACCTGCGTGCGGGGCCCAACGCCGTGGGAGGATGAGGAACCTTTGATCAGCTGTGTACGGCGGCCCCGCACGATGCCGACGTGGAAGGACAGGCCCCGGTGGTGAGCGACAACCAGAACCTCCTCGCGGAACAGCGGCGCGCCCTGATCCTCGACGAGGTGCGCAGGCGCGGCGGGATCCGGGTCAACGAGCTGACGCGCAAGCTCAACGTCTCGGACATGACGGTCCGCCGGGACCTCGACGCGCTCGCCCGGCTCGGCGTCATCGAGAAGGTGCACGGCGGCGCCGTGCCGGTGGTCGAGGCGAGTACGCACGAGCCGGGCTTCGAGGCCAAGTCGGAGCTCGAACTGAGCGCCAAGGAGGACATCGCGCGGGCGGCGGCGGCGATGGCGGTGCCCGGCCGGGCGATCGCCCTGTCGGGCGGGACCACCACGTACGCGCTGGCGCACCATCTGCTGGACGTGCCCGATCTGACGGTGGTGACGAACTCCGTGCGGGTGGCCGACGTGTTCCATGCCGCGCAGCCGGCCGGGGCGTCGGGCGGTCAGCGCGCGGGAGCGGCCACCGTGGTGCTCACGGGAGGTGTCCGCACCCCGTCGGACTCGCTGGTGGGGCCGGTCGCCGACCAGGCGATCCGCTCGCTCCACTTCGATGTGCTCTTCCTGGGTGTGCACGGCATCTCGCCCGGGGCCGGTCTGTCCACGCCGAATCTGGCCGAGGCGGAGACGAACAGACGTTTCGTGCGCTCGGCGCGCCGGGTGGTGGTCGTGGCGGACCACACCAAGTGGGGGACGGTGGGCCTGAGTTCGTTCGCGACGCTGGAGCAGGTCGACACCCTGGTCACCGACGCCGGGCTGTCGGCCGAGGTGCGCGAGGAGATCGTGGAACATCTGCCGGGCCTGGTCGTCGCCGGCGAATCGGCGGACGGGTGAGCGTCTTCCGCGTCGAGCGCCGTACGTCCCTGCCGGCCGACGAGGCCTGGCGGCGCGTCACCGACTGGCCGGCGCACGGCCGCCGGGTGCCGTTGACCCGCATCCTGGTGCGGACGCCGGGGCCGGCCGGCACCGGGACGGTGTTCGTGGCGCGCACGGGAGTGGGACGCGTGCGGTTCGACGACGCGATGGAGATCGTGCGCTGGGAGCCGCCGGCGCCGGGGAGCCCCGGGCGCTGCCGGCTGGAGAAGCGCGGCCGGACGGTCATGGGCTGGGCCGAGATCGAAGTGGCGGAGACCGGTGCCGGGGCCGCTGGTCGCACGCTGGTGACCTGGTCGGAGGAGTTGCGGTTCGGCTTCCTGCCGCGCTTTCTCGACGGGGTGACCGCACGGACGGGTCGCGTCGTCTTCGGCCGCGTGGTCGACGGCCTTCTGCGTGGCCCGGGGCGCTGAGGATCCCGACTGGGTCTGTACGCGGGCCGACACCTGGCGCGGCCCCAGCCGGACCACGGCCTCGGGCGGTGTGCGGGCGGACGAGCCGGCCGGGACCCTGGCGGTCAGGGCGCCCCGGGACAGCTCCGTGGAGCTGACGGGGCGGCTGACGGACGGCAGGCAAGTCCCGGCCGTGCGCTGACGCCTGACGGTCAGTCGGACCAGACGCCGGTCCGCAGGAAGCTCTCCATCGTGGCGGAGTACGGGGCGATGTCGATTCCCTGTGCGGCGAGCCAGTCGTCGGAGTAGTACTTGTCGAGGTAGCGGTCCCCCGGGTCGCAGATCAGGGTCACCACACTGCCCTTGCGTCCGCCGGCCACCATCTCGGAGACGATCCGCAACGCGCTCCACAGCCCGGTGCCGGTCGAACCGCCCGCCCTGCGGCCGATGTTGCGCTCCAGTACGCGGACGGCGGCGATGCTCGCGGCGTCGGGGACCTTCATCATCCGGTCGATGGCGCCGGTCACGAAGCTCGGCTCCATCCGTGGTCTGCCGATGCCCTCGATGCGCGAACCGCGCTCGTCGCTCGCCCCCGGGTCGCGGTGGGTCCAGCCGTCGAAGAAACAGGAGTTCTCCGGGTCCGGGACACAGATCATGGTGTCGTACTGCGTGTAGCGCACATAGCGGGCGATGGTGGCCGACGTGCCGCCGGTGCCGGCCGTGGCCACGATCCACGCGGGCTCCGGATAGCGCTCCAGCTTCAGTTGCTGGTAGATCGATTCGGCGATGTTGTTGTTGCCCCGCCAGTCGGTGGCCCGCTCCGCGTAGGTGAACTGGTCCATGTAGTGGCCGCCGGTCTCGGCCGCGAGCCGCGCCGACTCCTCGTACATCCTGCGCGAGTCGTCGACGAAGTGGCAGCGTCCGCCGTGGAGTTCGATGAGCCGGCACTTCGCCGGGCTGGTGGTGCGCGGCATGACCGCGACGAACGGGACGCCGATCAGCTTCGCGAAGTACGCCTCCGAGACCGCCGTCGAGCCGCTGGACGCCTCGATGACGGGCTTTCCGGGGCGGATCCAGCCGTTGCAGAGCCCGTAGAGGAACAGGGAGCGGGCGAGCCGGTGTTTGAGGCTGCCGGTCGGGTGGGTGGACTCGTCCTTCATGTACAGGTCGATGCCCCACCGCTCCGGCAGCGGGAAGAGCAGGAGGTGCGTGTCGGCCGAGCGGTTGGCGTCGGCCTGGACCTTGCGTACGGCCTCCTTGAGCCAGGCCCGGTACGCGGGGTCGCCGCGGTTCACGTCGATGGTCCGCTGCCGTTCCGTCATGCGCGCCGTCCCCTGCTCCGCCGGTGCCGTGTTCCGCCCGTGCCGTGTTCCGCCGGTGTCCGGCCGCCACGGTCACCGGCGGGGCACGGGCGCAACAGTAAGCCCTCGACCTGCGCAAACCATGCCTTTGGGTATCCATAGCCGTGCCTTGGACAACGGGTTCCCGGGGCACCATCCGCCGGTGCTGACGGGTCGTCCGGGACGGCCGGGGAAGCCGCTCTGGCGTCCACGCGCCGAGTTGTGCAGACTTCCCTTAGGGAACAGGTACGGAGGGGGCGGATCAGCCATGGCGGAACCGGAGTTCAGCGCGAGCGGCGTCGAGATAGAGCGCTGGCCCCGCTCGCTCACGAAGGCCGGACGGGTCCTCATCCAGGACGGCAGACTGGCTCTGCTGACCAGCTACGGACGGGTCATCGACAGTGCGCCGCTGCGGGCGGTGCAGGCGGCCAAGCCGTGGTTCCGGGGGGACGAGAGCACGGTGGCGACCGTGAACGGCACGCGCTACCGGCTGACCATGGGCCAAGGCGGCCGGCGGCCGGAGGGCAGAGTGCTGGCCGGGCGCTTCCTGGAGACCGTACGCCGGGCGGGGGCGGCGAAGACCTGACGCCCGGGGCCTCTTACGCCGATCCCGCCGGGCCCGCCCGCCCCGGGGCCGCGAGTTGCGGTCGCGCGGGAGGTGGTTCACTCTGGGGTGTATCACTCAGGGTGAACCGGTGGTGACGCTGCGATCCAGCCCCGCCGGGCAGGACAGCAGCGAGCCTCGCGAGTGAGCTGCTGGATGTGATCCATGCCTTCCTCCGGACCTCAATCGGGGAGTCGCAGCCGTGATCAGCCAGCCGAACAGGCAGTGCACGGTGGAGCTCCAGGCCCTGCCGTCGCGGATCCGCCAAGTCCGCAGAATCGTTTCTGCGCAATTGCGCTACTGGCAGCTAGACCCACTCATCGACCCAGCGGCGCTCGGGGTGACCGAGTTGCTGACCAACGTCCACCGGCACGCACAGCCGGACAAGATGTGCACCGTCGACATCGAGCTCCTGCTCGACCGGCTCACGGTCTCGGTCCACGACCACGACCCGCGCCTGCCGACGATCAAGGAGGCCGATCCGCTCGACGTGTGCGGGCGCGGTCTCGCGCTGATCGAGGCGGTCAGCGAGAGCTGGGGGGTGCGCGCGGAGGGCGACGCGGGGAAGGTCATCTGGTTCACGCTCCCCGCCCCGTCTGTCGCCGCTCCGCCCCGGAATCCGGTGTACGGCGCGACGACCGACGGACCCTTCTCGCACGGCGCCTTCGCCGACAGCCCCTTCGCGGGAATCCGGGCCGTGGCCGGGGGACGCGAACACGGCGCCGTCCGGTCCGCCGTCGTCGGCTGACCTGCCGGAGCACCGCCGCGCCGCCCCTGCCGTCGACCTTGACGGCACCGGCGGCGCGGGGGCGGTGGCCGCCCAGGGGGTGGTCACGCCGTACCGGAGGTGCCCTTACGGCCGAACTGCTCGTCCAGCACGGAGAGACGGCGCCAGTACTCGTCCTCGTCGATCTCACCGGAGGCGAACCGCCGGCCGAGCATCGCGATGGGCGACTGCGCGTCGTGGCCGCCGTTCGTCTCCCGTACGTCCCCGGTGTCCCGCCCGAAGCCGGACCGCCACGGCGGGCCGCTGGGGCGTCCGCGCCACACGGTGCGCCGCAGGAGGGTGACACCGGCGACGATCACGGCTGCCCAGACGAGCGGGAAGAACAGGACCCAGGGCCCGGGTCCGCCACTGTTCGCAAGGGTGTTCATCTCGGTCAACTCCTCGGTTCGCGACTGTCTCCGTCGTTCTCTGTCACCTCCGAGAGTCGCTCCGGGAGGGGCGCCGCGTCGTCGTACGGCCGGCGGCGGTACGGGTACCTCGCGGGGAGTACGCGGGCCCCGCACGGCTGCTCCCACGGGGGCTCGGCCGGCGGCCCGTCCCTCAGGTCTCGTCCTGGTCCTTCAGACGCCGGAACACGCGGCCTTCGTGTGCGAGACGGCCCACCAGCGCCCCTCCGTAGACGACGAAGCCGACGCCGACGAGCCACGACTGGAGAACCAGGACGGTGCCGAAGGGGCCGTAGGTGACGGCGCTGGAGGCGATCAGCGGCGAGAAGACGAGCTGCGAGAAGCCCCGCAGGCCCAGCAGTCCGAGGGTGGTGGCCACGGCGCCCGGCAGCAGGGCGATCCAGCGCACGCGCCCGCCAAGCAGGATGTGCTGGGCGATCCAGAAGAACAGGAACGTGCCGATGACGTCCAGCACGACGATCGTCAGCGGGCCGGTGACATCGCCGGAGGGGGAAGGCGTGTTGACGAAGCCGAGCAGCGCGCCGACCAGCAGGGCGAGGAAGACGACATGGCGCCACATGGTGTGCCAGCGGGCGGTGGGCAGGTCCCAGACCTTCTCGTAGCCGGTCTGTACGGCGGAGCCGAAGGTAAGTCCGAAGACGGCGAGCGCGGCGAGACCGAAGGCGGTTGTGCGCTGGAGAGCCGTGTTGGGCACACCGAACAGCCGCTCGACCTGCAACTGGGACTCATGGGTGACGCCGATGGCCTGCCCGAGCCAGCGCGCGAAGCCGTGGCCGCTGCTGGGCTGGGCCGCCGCGACCAGCACCAGCACGGGGACGAGGGTGAGGAAGCCGAGCGCCGCGAAACCCATGGCCCGGTGCATCAGCTCCATGTCGCGTCCGCGCGTCCAGGCGAGCCCGAGCGGCGAGTGGCGGATCCGCCGGTCGAGGCGCTGGAACCAGCGCGGCGGGGGCGGCGGGGGCTCGATGCCGGAGGGCTCGTCGGTCATGGGGGTGACCTACCCGCGATGGTGCGGCGGGCCGTCCGTGGTGCCGCCGGACGGGTGGCGGGTCCGGCGGCGCGGCCTGTCAGGTCAGTGCGGCCAGGGGATCGTCCAGGACCGGCTGCCAGGCCAGTTCGGCGGCGCCGACCAGACTGTTGTGGTCCAGCGTGCAGGCGAGGATCGGCACGCTCCCGCTGCGGCCCCACAGGCTGCGGTCGGCGACGACGGCGCGCAGCCGGACCGGATCGGCGTCGAGCAGTTCACGGTGCAGGCCGCCGAGGATGACCCGGTCGGGGTTGAGGATGTTCACCAGTCCGGCGAGCCCCTGGCCCAGCCGGTCGATGAGCTGCTCGGCCGCCGCCCGTACGGACCGGTCGCCGTACTCCGTACGGAGCAGGTCACGGGACTGCTGGAGGAGCGACACCTCGGGGCCGGGGTCGCGGCCCGCCGCGCCGAGGAAGGCCAGCGGGTCGGTCTCGACATCGAGACAGCCCCGGCTGCCGCAATGGCACGGCCTGCCCTCGGGGTTGACGGTCAGATGGCCGACTTCGAGGGCGAGCCCCGAACTGCCCGTGTGCAGACGGCCGTCCACGACGAGCGCGCCGCCGACGCCGCGATGTCCCGTGGCGACACAGAGGAGTTGGGCGGCGCCCCGGCCCGCGCCGTGCCGGTGCTCCGCGAGGGCCGCCAGGTTGACGTCGTTGCCGGTGAAGGCGGGGCCCTCGATACCGGCGGCACGCACCTGTTCGACGAAGAGGTCGCGTACGGGTGCGCCGGCCGGCCAGGCGAGGTGCAGCGGGTTGAGGGCGGTGCCCTCCGGTTCGGCGACCGCGGAGGGGACCGCGAGACCCGCGCCGACGCAGCGCCGTCCGCTGTCGCGCAGGAGCTCGGCACCCTCGGCGACGACCGCGCCCAGCACCTGGGCGGGGTCGGAGGAGACCGTGACACAGCCGGGCGCGGTGGCGACGGTACGGCCGCCGAGGGCGACCAGCGCGGCCCGGAAGCCGTCGGCGTGGACCTGGGCGGCGAGGACCACGGGGCCGGTGTCGTCGACGGACAGGCGGTGCGAGGGACGGCCCTGGGAGCCGGCCGCGGCGCCGGGCCGGGAGTCGACCCGGATCAGGCCGAGCGCCTCCAGCTCGGCGGCGACGGCGCCGGCCGTCGCGCGGGTGACGCCCAGCTCGGAGGTGAGCACGGCGCGGGTGGGCGCGCGGCCCGTGTGAACCAGTTCCAGTGCGGGGCCCAGCGCGCTGCGGCCTCTCTCCAGTCGTGTTCTGGTCGTCACCTTGCCGTTCATGGAGGTGAGTCTCCCATGATCCCGGCGCGGGGCCGCCGCCTTGTACGGATCGGCCCCGAGCCCCTATCCTTCTTTTGTGCCGAACCTAAACAAACTCCGGACGGCCCTGTCGGGGGGCCGCGGCGGAGATCCCGCCGGCGGCGCCCCGCTGTCCTCCCTCACCCGTCTCCGTATCACCCTGACCGTGTTCTTCGCCCTGGACGGCTTCCTGTTCGCCGGCTGGGTCGTCCGCATCCCCGCCATCAAGCAGCAGACCGGCGCGTCGGCGAGCGACCTCGGCCTGGCGCTGCTCGGGGTCTCCGCCGGCGCCGTCGTGACGATGATGTTCACGGGTCGGATGTGCCGGCGGTTCGGCAGTCATCCGGTGACCGTGGTCAGTTCGGTGCTGCTGGCGCTGAGCATCGCCCTGCCCGCGCGGACGCACTCGGCGCTCACGCTCGGCCTGGTCCTGCTCGTGTTCGGTGCCGCCTACGGCTCGCTCAACGTCTCGATGAACAGCGCCGCCGTCGATCTCGTCGCCGCGATGCGCCGTCCCGTTATGTCGAGTTTCCACGCAGCGTTCAGCCTGGGCGGCATGGCGGGCGCGGGGCTCGGCGGGCTGGTGGCCGGTGGTCTCTCCCCCTCGGCGCATCTGCTGGCCCTCACGGGCGTCGGGCTGCTCGTGACCGCGCTCGCCGGGCCGTCGCTGCTGCGCCACACGGTGCCCACGGCCCCCGGTCCCGGTCCGGCCCCCGGCCTCGCGCCCGACTCCGCTGCCGCGAAGGACGGTGCGGAGAGGGAGTCCGCCCCGTCACGGCTCGACCGGCGCACGCGCCGGCTCGTCGTCCTGTTCGGCGTGATCGCGCTGTGCACGGCGTACGGCGAAGGCGCCCTCGCGGACTGGGGCGCCCTGCACCTCGCCCAGGACCTGGACGCCGGTGCCGGACTCGCCGCCGCCGGGTACTCGCTGTTCGCCCTCGCCATGACGGTGGGACGCCTCTCCGGTACGGCCCTGCTCGAACGGCTCGGCCAGACCCGGACCCTGGTCGCCGGCGGCGCGGTCGCCGCGCTCGGCATGCTCCTCGGCGCCCTCGCGCCCACGACCTGGCTCGCGCTGCTCGGCTTCGCCGTCACCGGACTCGGTCTCGCCAACATCTTCCCGGTGGCCGTGGCCAGGGCGGGCGCGCTCGCCGGACCGAGCGGGGTCGCCGCCGCGTCCACGCTGGGGTACGGCGGCATGCTGCTGGGACCGCCCGCGATCGGCTTCCTCGCCGACTGGTTCTCGCTGCCGGTGGCGCTGACCACCGTCGCCCTGCTGGCCGGGGCGGCAGCCCTCATCGCCTACTCGGCGCGCAACGTCTCGGCGCCCGAACCGGCTCCGGCCGCCCCCCGGGCGGGAGCCCTCACGGAGGGCGCGCCGGAGGCCGTGACGGAGGCCCGGGCCGATGTCCCGGCGGACGCGACGGCCCGCACCGCGCACCAGGAGGGATGAGTAGCCGTACTCAGGCACACCCGTTCGGGCCGCCCCCACGATGGAGACATCCGATCGACATTGGAGGCCGTCATGAAGTCGGAACGTCTGAACGCACTGGCCCGGTTCGCCACGAGCGCCACCCGGCTCGTCCACGACAACCGGGCCTCACGGATCTACCTCGCCCTGGTCGCCGCCGTGGCCGTCCTCGTCACCGTGGACACGCTGTTCGTCCATCACGACGACGCGTCGTTCGCCGGCGTGTGGCTGTTCGCCCTCGCGGCGCCCACGGTCTTCCTTTTCTTCGCCGGCGGCTCGCAGATAGGCGAGTCCTTCGCCTCGTCCTCCGCGTTCGGCTACGTGGCGCTCGTCGCCTCCGTGCTGATCCAGGCCGCGGCCATCGGGGCGTTCGTCCGGCTGCTGCGCGACCGGACGGGCCACGTGCGTACGCCGCGCGAGGCCTGACTCGCCGTCAGCCCAGCCAGCCGGGGCGCACCAGCCCAGACTCGTAGGCCCTGACGACCAGTTGGGCCCGGTCGCGGGCACCGAGTTTGACCATCGTGCGGCTCACATGTGTCTTGGCGGTGAGCGGGCTGACGACCAGCCTGCGGGCGATCTCCTCGTTCGAGAGCCCGATCCCGACGAGGGCCATCACCTCCCGCTCCCGCTCGGTGAGTTCACCGAGTCCGTCGCCGGGGGCCGGCGGCTTGGAGCGCGAGGCGAACTCCGCGATCAGCCGCCGCGTCACGCCGGGCGACAGCAGCGCGTCGCCGTTCACCACCGCCCGTACGGCGCACAGCAGTTCCTCCGGTTCGGTGTCCTTCACGAGGAAGCCGGACGCGCCCGAACGCAGCGCCTCGAAGACGTACTCGTCGAGCTCGAACGTGGTGAGCATGACCACCTTCACCTCGTCGAGGCCACCGTCCCCGGTGATCAGACGCGTGGCGTCGAGCCCGTCCATGACCGGCATCCTGATGTCCATCAGGACGACGTCCGGGGTGAGTCGGCGCACCGCGCGCAGTGCCTCGTCGCCGTCCGCGGCCTCGCCCACGACCTCGATGTCCGGCTGGGCGTCGAGCAGCGCGCGGAAGCCCGCCCGTACCAGCGACTGGTCGTCGGCGAGCAGGACACGGATCACGGTGTCTCCTTGGGCTTCAGGGGCAGGACGGCCTCGACGCGGAAGCCCCCGTCCGGGCGCGGGCCCGCCTCGATGGTGCCACCGAGGGCGGCGGCCCTCTCCCGCATTCCCACCAGTCCGTTGCCGCTGCCGCCGGCCTCGTCGCCGGTGGGCGGCCCCTCGTCGTCGACGCGCAGGGTGAGCACGTCGGCGCCGTAGCCGACCAGGACGTGCGCGGTACGGGATCCGGAGTGCCGCACCACGTTGGTGAGGGCTTCCTGGACGATGCGGAAGGCGGCGAGATCGGCGCCGGGCGAGAGCACGACGCGGTCGCCCCGGGTCTCGGTCCCGACGGTCAGACCGGCGGCGGCGGCCTGCTCCACCAGTTCGGGGAGCCTGTCGAGTCCCGGCGCGGGCGCGCGGGGGGCAGCGCCGGAGGTTCTGAGGGTGTCGAGGACCTGTCGTACCTCGCCCAGCGCCTCCTTGCTCGCGGCCTTGATGGTGGTGAGCGCGGTGCGGGCCTGTTCCGGGTCGGAGTCGAGGAGCGCGAGTCCCACGCCCGCCTGGACGTTGATGACCGAGATGGAGTGCGCGAGGACGTCGTGGAGTTCCCGTGCGATGCGCAGCCGCTCCTCGTCGGCACGGCGCGCCTCCGCGGCGGCGCGCTCGGCCCGCGCGTGGATCCACTGCTCCCGGCGCACCCGGACCAGTTCGGAGCCGACGAGAACGGCCACCGCCCAGGCGGCGACGCCCACTTCGGGCCCCCAGGGCGCCGCGGCGTCACCGCTCGGTGGCAGATGGCGGTAGAGGAGATGGCCGACCACTAGATGGCTCGACCAGAGGAGGCCGATCGCCCACCAGGCCGCCGCGCGGTGCCCGGAGACGATCGCGGCGAAGCAGGCGACCGCGACGGTGAGGAAGATCGGGCCGAAGGGGTAGCCCCCGCCCAGGTACAGCGCCGCCGAGAGAGCGACACCGTAGACACAGAGGACGGGGTGGCGGTGGCGCAGCACGAGCAGCACAGGACCGGCGAGCAGCAGGACACGGGCGAACGCGTCGAGCTGTTCGCGGTCCGGCTGCGCCCGGGCTGCGAAGCCCGTACCGACCGTGACGAAGACGGCGAGCACCAGGCTGGAGAACCAGGGCAGCCGCGACGCTCCCGCGCCGCCGCCCGGCCCCTCGTCCGTCCCACCGCCGCCCGGCACGAACCCGCCCCTGACCCAGGGGGGACCGGACCCCGCACGGCTGATCCGCTGTTCCATACCCGTCACGCTAGACCGCCCGGCGCGGTAGGGGCGTCCGCCGGGCGTGGTGACCGTGTGTACTCCCGGCGGAGTACGGCGGTGCCCCCACCGGCGGGGACCGGCGGGGACCGGCGGGGACACCGCCAGGTGATCCGGCGGGTCCGGCGCGTGGGGTTCCTGGCGGCGGCCCCCGGAAGGGGCCCGCGGCTACGGGGTGACCGCGCCGTCCTTCTGGTCCCTGTCCCGGCCCTCGTCGTCCCGCGCCGGCTCCCGGCGGCCCTGCTCCGTGGCCCGCGCGGCGCCCGCCTGCTGCCGGTCGAGCACGTCCAGCGCACGCCGGGCCAGCGGATGGGTCCGTACGAGACCGCCGAGGGACGTCACCCCGCGCGTGATGTCGGCGAACGCCTTCCAGGCCGGCCGGAAACCGGTGATCACGGCGTGCAGCAGACCGGGCCTGCGTTCGAAGACGGAGAGCATCCGCCGGCCGACGCTCATCTCCACGCCGAGACCCGCCTTGATCGCGAAGGTGTAGTTCAGCGCCTGGCGGCGGGCGTCCACCGCGTCGTGCGCCTCCGCGATCCGTACCGCCCACTCCCCCGCCAGCCGTCCCGAGCGCAGTGCGAAGGAGATCCCTTCCCTCGTCCACGGCTCCAGCAGCCCGGCCGCGTCGCCGCAGACCAGCACCCGGCCGCGCGAGAGCGGCGAGTCGTCACTGCGGCAGCGCGTCAGATGGCCGGAGGAGATCACGGGCTCGAACCCGGCGAGCCCCTGCTTGGCGACGAAGTCCTCCAGATAGCGCTTCGTCGCGGCGCCGTCACCGCGTGCGGAGATGACACCGACGGTGAGGGTGTCGCCCTTGGGAAAGACCCAGCCGTAACTCCCGGGCAGCGGGCCCCAGTCGATGAGGATCCGGCCCGCCCAGTCCTCGGCGACCGTCGGGGGCACCGGGATCTCCAGTTCGAGGCCGAGATCGACCTGGTCGAGCTTCACGCCGACGTGAGCGCCTATCCGGCCGGCGCTGCCGTCGGCGCCGACGACCGCGCGCGCCAGGATCGTCTCGCCGTCGGCGAGTACGACGGCGACCGTACGGCGGTCGGGAACGGCCGGGCCGTGCTGCTGGACCCGTGAGACCGAGGCGCCCGTACGGAGCACGGCGCCCGCCTTCTGGGCGTGCTCGACCAGACTCGCGTCGAACTCGGGCCTGTTGATGAGGCCGAAGAGCATGCGCCGGGAGCGGCGGGTCCGCGCCAGCCGGCCGTTCATCGAGAACGTGACCGCGTGCACCCGGTCGCGCAGGGGCAGTTCGAAGCCGGGTGGCAGTGCGTCGCGCGAAGGGCCGATGATGCCACCGCCGCAGGTCTTGTAGCGGGGCAACTCCGCCTTCTCCAGCAGTAGCACCCGGCGGCCCGCGACTGCCGCCGCGTAGGCCGCGGACGCTCCCGCCGGGCCCGCGCCGACCACGACCACATCCCACACCGACCGGTCGTGCTCACCCTCGGGGCCGGACTCGGGACCGGTCCCGGGCTCGCTTCCAGGTTCACTTCCGGCGTCTGCGTTCTCGCTGCTCACGATGTGCTTCTGCTCCTGATCCGACCGGTGGCCCTTGCTGTCGCACGGCATCCTACGGCGCCTTCGGGCCCGGTCCGTTGTGGGAGGATCGGGCCTGTTCTTCGACGCACACACAAACACACAACGTCGTACCCGCCTGGAGCGTGCCCATGTCCGTCAGTCCGATCGCCGAAACCGTCACTTCGCTGATGCCGCGCGCACGGGCGGAACTCGCGGAGCTGGTGGCCTTCCGGTCGGTGGCGGATCCCGCGCAGTTCCCCCGCGAGGAGTGCGAGGCCGCCGCGGCGTGGGTGGCGGACGCGCTGCGCGCCGAGGGCTTCGTGGACGTCGCGGCGCTCGACACCCCGGACGGCAGCCAGTCCGTCTACGGCTTCCTGCCCGGCCCCGAAAACGCCCCGACCGTGCTGCTGTACGCGCACTACGACGTCCAGCCGCCGCTCGACGAGAGCGCGTGGGTCACCCCGCCGTTCGAGCTGACGGAGCGCGACGGCCGCTGGTACGGACGCGGGGCGGCCGACTGCAAGGGCGGCTTTGTGATGCATCTGCTCGCGCTGCGCGCCCTCAAGGCCGCCGGCGGTGTGCCCGTCGGCGTCAAGATGATCGTGGAGGGCTCGGAGGAGCAGGGCACGGGCGGACTGGAGCGGTACGCCGAGGAGCACCCTCGGTTGCTGGCCGCCGACACGATCGTCATCGGTGACACCGGCAACTTCCGGGTCGGGCTGCCGACGGTCACGGCGACGCTGCGCGGGATGACGATGCTGCGCGTCCAGGTCGACACCCTCGAAGGGAACCTGCATTCGGGCCAGTTCGGCGGCGCGGCGCCGGACGCCCTCGCCGCGCTGATCCAACTGCTGGCCTCGCTGCGGGCCGAGGACGGTTCGACGACCGTGGACGGCCTGGCCGCCGACGCCGACTGGGACGGACTCGACTACCCCGAGGCCGACTTCCGCAAGGACGCCAGGGTGCTGGACGGTGTGGGGCTGATCGGCCGCGGCACGGTGGCCGACCGGGTGTGGGCCAGGCCCGCGGTCACCGTCATCGGCATCGACTGCCCGCCCGTGGTCGGCGCGACCCCGTCGGTGCAGGCGAGCGCCCGCGCGCAGATCAGCCTGCGGGTGCCACCGGGGCAGGACGCCGCCGAGGCCACGAAGCTGCTCACCGCGCACCTTCAGGCACACACGCCGTGGGGCGCGCGGGTGTCGGTCGAACAGGTCGGGCAGGGCCAGCCGTTCCGCGCGGACACCTCCAGCCCCGCGTACACCTCGATGGCCGAGGCGATGCGCGTCGCCTATCCGGGCGAGGAGATGCAGACCGCCGGCATGGGCGGCTCCATCCCGCTGTGCAACACACTGGCGGCGCTGTACCCGGCCGCGGAGATCCTGCTGATCGGTCTGAGCGAGCCGGAGGCGCAGATCCACGCGGTCAACGAGAGTGTGTCGCCGCAGGAGTTGGAGCGGCTCTCCGTGGCCGAGGCGCACTTCCTGGTCAACTACGCGCGGTCGAAGCGGGGCTGAGACCCTTCCGGCGGGCGCGTGCTCCTCCGGTCGCCGGCGGAGCCGCACCCGCGGTCCGCCGGGCGGTCACCGGGCCGTTTCCGGGCCCTGACGCGGGCACGACCGCGAGGGTTCACCGAACGGGCCACCCGGTTGTTCTGCGGACAGCGGAAATCTCCGTGAGCGAAGTGCCGCACGCTCCCCTTCCCCCATGCATACATTCGACACATGGATCTCGTTGCGATCAGTCCACGGCTGCATATGCTCCGTTTCCCCATCGGTCAGGCGTACTTGTGGCAGGACGAGAACGAGCTGACACTCGTCGACTCGGGTCATCTCTATGCGGGACCGGACATCGAGTACGCCATCCGCGATCTCGGTCTCACCCCCGGGAATCTGCGCCGTATCGTCCTCACCCACTGCCACCGCGACCATGTGGGCGCGGCGCAGGAGCTGGCGGGACGGTACGGCGCCGAGATCATGGCGCACCGGCTGGAGGCGCCCGTCATCCGCGGCGAGTGGCCCGTGCCCGACCCGCTGCTCCTCGACTGGGAGATCCCCCTGTACGAGCGCGGGCTGACCGTACCGCCCGCGCCGCCCACCCGGGTGGACCGCGAGCTGGAGGACGGCGACGAGCTGCCTTTCGGCGACGGCGCCCGGGTGGTGCACGTACCGGGGCACACGTACGGATCGATCGCCGTCCATCTGCCTTACCACGGTGTGCTGTTCACGGGTGATGCCGTGGCCGCCGCCGAACGCCGCGTGATGCTGGGCGTGTTCAACGTCAACCGCGAGAGTGCCAAACGGTCCATGATCCGGCTGGCCGCCCTCGGCCCTTCGACCGTCTGTTTCGGCCACGGCGATCCGCTCGTCACCGACGCCACCACAGACGCGGCCTCCGTACTGCGGGTGTCAGCCGACCGGGACACCGGCCTCCAGATTGAGTACGGTCCGCCGCTCCCTGGCGCGTAGGGCCCAGCGCAGCCGCTCGTAGCGGGCGGGCGGCAGCAGTGACGCCGCCTCCGCCTCGGTGACGAAACGCCAGCCGCGCAGCTCCGATCCGGGCAGCAGCAGCCGCTCGGCGTCGTGGTCCGGCAGCCGGCCGCCGTCGAAGAGCAGTCGCAGTCCGCCGAAGCCGGGCGGTCTCGGCGGCTCCCAGTCGACCACCAGCAGTCTCGGCACCTGGTCGAGTTCGATCCCGATCTCCTCGGTGACCTCGCGCATCCCGGCACGGGCTGGCGCCTCGCCGCGCTCGACCACACCGCCCGGGAACTCCCAGCCCGGCTTGTAGGTGGGATCGACCAGCAGCACCCGGTCCCGCTCGTCGAAGAGGAGCACCCCCGCCGCCACGGTCTCCGCCGTCGGCTCGGGTGTCTGCACGATCTCGCAGAGCCCCGCCGAGCCGGCGTGGACGGCGTCGGCGACGATCGCCGCGCTCTGCGCCGGTGTGAGCCCTCCGGTGTCGACGACCAGCGCGTCGGCCGTGAGCCAGCCGAGCGCGGCGCCGTACGGCTCGATGTGCTCGTACGCCCACTGCCGGGCGCGCTCGACCCTCGCCGGGTCGTCGGCGGCATCGGCGCCGCTCACCCGGCCCGCTATCCGTCCGCGCAAAATCGTTTCGTCCAGCGCCAGCAGCACATGCCGCACGGGAATGCGACGGGACGCCAGACCGCCGAATATCTCGTCCCGGTACTCCTGCCGGAGCAGTGTCATCGGGACGACGAGCACCCCGCCCGCGTCGTCGAGCAGCGCGGCGGCGGTGTCCACGACCAGCCTGCGCCAGATGGGCAGGTCCTGGTAGTCGCTCACCTCGGCGAGTCTCTTCTGCGGGAGCAGCTCCCGCAGCCCGGCGCCAGTCACTCCGGGGTCGTACAGGGTGCTGTTCGGGATCATGTCGATCAGCTCGCGCGCCGTACTGGTCTTGCCCGCTCCGAACGCACCGTTGATCCAGACGATCATTCATACTCCAGCACAGGAAGGCCGCTGACCAGCGGCGCAGCGGCATTCACAAGATCATCTGGAAGCGCCATGGGAAATGATGGCGTCCACAGACCGGCACCCACTACCTCCTTCTCCCAGACAGGAGGTACTCCACGATCCGCTCTTCCATTACGACCGTCACTTCGCTATATGTTCCCTCCACCCCGGGCAGTTCATGCCCCATCCTCGCTTCCACGGCAACTCGCGGGATGTCTGCCGCCTCGTCCAGCTTGGCCTTCGCCCAGTGCCGCAGCCGGTAGATGTCCTCCCCCGCCATCTCGGGAACCGCCGGCATCTCGGGCCCTGCCCACCGGGCGTACCGTGGGCCGGAGTCGCGCTCCTTCGCCCCGTCCCGGATGGGGTACCAGTAGCGGTCAAAGTCGGCACCCAGTGGGGGCCCGTTCGTCACCGAGAGGAACGCCCTGGGCTTCGCGTGAGAGGCCAGCGGCGCCCCATGCATCTCACGGAGGACAGGCGGGATCACAAGTGTTCTCCATGAGTCGCACTTGGGTGCCGCGAGCACTGGCTTCCTGTCCGCCACGTACGTCTGGTACCGAATCCGCATCGCGTGCAGTGCCTCGTATCGCTTCTCCGCTTCCTCACGGACATCTTTAGTGCGGTTCGAGTTGATCCGCAGGTTTCCCTCACCGAACCACTTGTTCGATGTAGTCGATCACTCCTAGCGGGGCGTTAGGTCGACGGCGGTTCCGCCTGTTGCGGACGTCGGATTCGCGATCGAGGCCATAGGTGTATGCCTCGTCCTCGTCCTGGAACGGCACTCCGTCCTCGGGTCCGCTGGCCGAGGCGTACTTCTTGCGCTTCGTGGGCCTGCCGTCAGCGTCGAGGTGGTAGTCCCCGGTCCACCACTTCACACGGATGCTGTTCCCGCGAACTTCCTTGTACGGCACCCGTCATCTCCCAGTTTGGGGATCGGTGTGGGCGAAGGGGCAGGCGGACACTTCATCCGCCTGCCCCTTCGTCACCCGTCCTACTGTGGGTGCCCAACCGGGGACCCACGGCAGGACGGGCAATCAAGGCCCTGAGCTTCCATGAACCGCCTTACACGCTTTCAGACTGCGCGATCACCGCACATCAACACGCACTATCGCGATGTTCACGACCACCGACAGCACCGCGACGTCCGCGATCGACGGGAACAACAACTCCTCCAGCCGGAACAAGATCTCATTCACAGCCACGGACTGTGGGCCCGGTCAGTCGTGCCACTGCTTGCTTTGAGGCAGCAACTTTCCCCGACATCCCAGGGAGTTCATCCGTCACTCACAGTGCCCGGATCACAGAACCTGAGCCAGAACCGCTACCCGTGAACAAAGCCAGCCTTCCCCAAAAGCCACACCGGAATTCTTGAGTCGTTGGCTGCCAGTCGGGACGGGCGCACCACAGCTGCCGTCAGAGCGGACGAGTTCTCGGATGACTCGGTGCATCTGTGGGACGTGGACGGCGTGTCCTTATGGACCGTGTCCCGCTCCCGCCTGGCCTCTTCGGTCGGCCAGGCGAGAAGCGGCGGGCACCCGGTCTGGCGTCCCAAGGGCTCCCTGACGCAGAGTCAGTCGCCGTCGGGCGGCAGTGGCACGTCGTACGCATTGAGGATCGCCGAGATGGCGGCATACTGCGCGACGAGGAAGACGAGTTCAGCCGTACCGGAGTCGCCGAAGGTGCGGACCCCGGCTCGGTAAAGCGCTCCCGGCAAAGGCCCGCCGCTGTGCAGCCGGGCTGCCACATCGTGAGCGACCGTCTCCTCGGCGGTCATGCCTGCCGGGCGCTGCCCCGCGACCAGACCCTCGACGATGTCCTCCGGCAGACCGACGGCGAGCGCAACCCGAGAGTGTGAGTACAGCTCGTAGGCCGCGGCATACCGCGAGCCCGTGGTCAGAATCGCGACCTCGCGCACCCGGGCGGGCAGGACCGAGGCGCCGGTGCCGGCCGTGAACCACTCCAGCAGCGGGCGGGCGAGCCCGGGAAAGCGGAGCATCACCGGGAAAGGGCCGATCAGCGCGCCGTCGGGATCAGTCGAGGTAAACGGCGCGGGCAACCCGGCCATGAGCTGTCGGACATGATCGTCGAGCGAGCGCTGCTCGGCTGTCAGTTCGCTGGGCTTGATCGAGGGCATGCGCACAACGCGTCACCGTACCTGCGTGCCGTCGAGCCACACCTGACGGACCCGGCCGCGAAGGTCGTCGAGATCGGACAGACTGCCTGCGATGACGACGACATCCGCGAGCTTGCCGGCTGCCAACTTTCCGGCGGTGTCGAATCGGAGGAGTTCGGCCGGGCTCGATGTCGTGGCGCGCCAGGCATCCAGCGCGGACATCGACGAGGAGTTCACCATCAGAGCGAGTTCTCCGAGGTTGCTCGCTGCCGGGCTCCAGTAGGGCGGGCTGTCGGTCCCCATAGCGATCTTCACCCCCGCCTGGACGGCGAGTGCGAAGCTCGCCTGATGAGCTTCGACGGCCTCACGGGCAAGGTTGGCGTTCTCTTCCGGGATCGGTATGCCGCTGTCAGCGGCGTCGATGATGGCGCGTGTTGCTGACAGCGTGGGAACGAGCCAGGCGCCACGCTCGAGCATGAGGTCGACTGCTTCGTCGTCCAGGTAGTAGCCGTGTTCGATGGAACGGACGCCGGCCCGCAAGGCTGCCTTGATTCCCTCGGTCCCCTGCGCGTGGGCGAATACGTAGGTGTCGGCTGCGGCGGCTTCGGCGACGATCACCGCTAGCTCGTCGGCGCGAAACTGGGCGTGGCGGGGATTGTCGCCTGTAGACATGACTCCGCCGGTGGTGGCGATCTTGACTGCGTCGGCTCCCGCGCGCAGGACTTCACGGACTCCTCGCCGCACTCCGTCGGGGCCGTCGACGACCGGGTTGGGCCGTCCGGGGTGTGCCGTCATCATCGGGATCGATCGATGACCTCCCGAGGGGAGATGGACATCGCCGTGCCCGCCCGTTTGGGACAGCATAGAGATCGCGATCTGCAGTCGTGGTCCCTCGATGAGTTCTTGTGCGATCGCTTGCTTCACCCCTAGGTCTGCGCCTGCGGCATCCCGGGCAGAGGTGATGCCTTGGTCGAGCAGGAGTGACAGGTTGCGCTTTGCTTCGTAATACTGCAGGGAGAAGGCTTGTTGTTCGGCGCGTGCGAGGTTGAAGTCTCTGGTCATCACGTGCACGTGGCAGTCGAACAGCCCGGGAAGGACTGACTTCCCTGAGCAGTCCACAACGTGATCACCGTCCAGATCGGTCCCGACATCGACGACGTGGTGGCCTTCGATGACGAGGTCGGCCATGCCTGCTGAGGTTCCGTCGAAGACGGTCCCATTCTTGAAGACTGTGCGGACTGCCATTGCTCCTCATTTCCTGATTGTTCGACTGCGCAGGTGGGGCGCGGGAGGCGCCTGACGCGGCTTCAGCACTCGACAACGTTGACGGCCAGCCCGCCCAGGGCCGTCTCCTTGTACTTGTGGTTCATGTCCGCGCCGGTCTCACGCATGGTGGCGATGACCTGGTCCAGCGAGACGTGATGGTTGCCGTCGCCCCAGAGCGCCATTCGCGCGGCGTTGATCGCTTTCACCGCAGCGATCGCGTTGCGTTCGATGCAGGGCACCTGTACGAGGCCGGCAACGGGATCGCAGGTCAGGCCAAGATTGTGTTCCAGCGCGATTTCGGCGGCGTTCTCCACCTGGCGTGGTGTACCGCCGAGGATCTCGGTCAGTCCGGCTGCGGCCATCGCCGATGCAGAGCCGACCTCGCCTTGACAACCCACCTCGGCACCGGAGATCGAGGCGTTGGCCTTGCAGAGGCTGCCCACCGCCGTGGCGGTGAGCAGAAACCTCTCGACGATGTCGTTGCGTGAATCGTCGTCGGCGCCCTTGCCGGCAGCCGTGTAGTTCAATGCGTAGAACAGTACGGCGGGGATGATGCCGGCCGCACCGTTGGTCGGTGCGGTCACGACGCGACCGCCGCTGGCGTTCTCCTCATTCACTGCCAATGCGATGAAGTTGACGCGCTCCTGCCAGTACTGCTCACTGTGCTCGGGGTCCTCGCGGTCCAATCGCGACGCCCATGCACCGGCTCGCCGACGGACATCGAGGCCGCCAGGGAGGACCCCTGTCCGCGATACAGCCGAGGTGACGCATGTTTGCATCGTGTCCCACAGTTCGCGCAATCCCCGGCTGAGGTCCGCGTGTGAGCGCCCTGCGAGTTCGTTCTCGCGTATCACGTCGCAGATGCGGGAACCTGTCTGGTAGCAGACAGCGAGCAGCTCCGCCGCCGTGCGGAACGGGTGGGGAATCGAGGTCCATTGCGCGCCGCCGGGGCGCTCCTCGTCGCCGTCACGGACAACGAACCCGCCCCCGACGGAGTAGTACGTATCCGATCGAACAGCAGCGCCGGCACGGTCGTATGCGGTGATCGTCAACGCGTTCGGATGGCGCGGACGTACGGTCAACGGTCGCAGTACGAAGTCCTCGATCCGGCAGGGGATTTGTTGCCCTGCGCCCAGGCTCACCGTGCCGGATGCCGTGATGTCCGCCAGCCTTCGCTCAACTTCGCCGGAGTCGATCCTGGCTGATTGCGCACCATCCAGGCCCAGAAGAACCGCGGTGAACGTGCCGTGACCGTGCCCGGTCGCGGCGAGCGAGCCGAAGATCTCCACTCGCACTGACTCGACGCAGTCCGCCGCGCCCGCTCGTCGCAGGTCCTTCGCAAAGGCGGCGGCTGCCTTCATCGGCCCGACTGTGTGCGAACTCGAGGGCCCAATCCCAATAGTGAACAGGTCGAAGACACCGACAGGAGCTGTCGAAGTGGTCATGAGGCAGGACGGTAGTCCGCGCCTCCAATGGTCCCGGCCTGGTGCAGGATTTCACTCGAAACGAGTGATTGGCTGAGGCATATTGGTCAGCAGAGGGCTGAATTCGCCGGTGGTGTGCCCACGGGCGTCGAGGCGGTGTCCTTCCTTCTTGACCGTGCGCAGTACGACGGAACGGTCGGCGATGCTGACGCCGGGAAGCTTCTCCTCCAGGATGACCTCCAGCCGCTGCACATCAGCCAGCGTCGGCAACCACACGGCCAGGATGAGGTTGTACTGTCCGACAGTTGAAACCGCGAGGCGGATCTCGCCGATACGCGTGAGCACAGACCCGATGCGCTGCACGAGCGCGGCAGGGACCCGGAGGAAGTACCACGCATGAACCGGCCGGCCTGATTGCGCCTTTGCCATATCCAGGCGGGTGTCCAATCGGCCTTGTGCGGTCATGGCGGCAACCGCATCCCGCACCCGACGCTGGCCCACGCCGAGGGTCCTCGCCAGGAAAGCCACTGTCGCCCTGCCATCCGGTCCCAGCAGGCGAAGGAGTTGGTCCTCCAGCTGAGAGTCGACGCGGCTGCTCGGGGATCGCGAGACCTCGACGCTCCGCTCCACCGCAGCGATCTCCTCGGCAGACAGGGAGCGAAGGCGCCACTGTCCTCCGTCCACGAACGGCGACGAGAACAAGTGGGCCCGGGTCGCCCGGATCCCGTCAAGTGCCGGTACCCGCAACATCAAGTATTCCGTCAGCGCATTCATGCTGGATGTGGCCACCAGCACGAGCATCTCGCGTCCCCCGGCCGTGAGGTCCACCGTGAACGCTTCACTGTCCGCCGCGATCTCCTGTGCGAGACGGAGCGTGGCGGCAGGGTGGGCTTCAATCTCCAGTATTGCCGACGGCCCTCTCAGCTCCGGGCCGGGATGTCCCGACACCCATGCGATGCCGGCCTCGACGATGCGGTCCCAGCGCCGGGCGAGGGTGACCGCGTCGACCCCGATGATCGGCGCCAGCGCAGCCCAGCGTGCTCGCGGGTTGATCTGGAGGGCATGGATGAACCGCCGATCGAGCTCATCCAGGTCGTAGTCCTGCCGACTCTCGTCCAAATCACTCATGAAAATTGACTCTATGGTACGAGAAGGCTCGCGGTTTCAGCGGGCATGCGGCTGTTCACGTGCCGAGCGCCGAAACATCCTGAGGTGGCACCGTACCGAGATCCCAGACGACGCTACTCACGATGCGGTTGAGTGCCAATGCGGAGCTCGTGACACCTGGCCGAATTGCGGCGGAAAGGCATGCCTGCCTGACGTAAAACCTCGCCGTGGTCGGCCTCTGGGGATTTTTCCTGCGTTGCCGGTCACGCCGCTTCCTCGCGGAGTAATGATTTTCACGGCAGTGAGAGCGTCGGTATCCCGGCGCAGACGAAGGAGGACGACCTTGGCGACCATGTCAGACCCCCGGTGGGAAGGCCACGTTCCGCCGACCGCATTTGAGGAGTACTCAGAGAAGTACGCCGCTTTCTTCAAGATGCGCAGGGAGAACGGGATCATCGAGCTTCGGCTCCACACTGACGGCGGTCCGTACATCCATAACTGGGCTGCCCACAACGCGTGGAACCGGGTGTGGCAGGAGGTGGGCAACGACCCCGACAACCACGTCCTCATCCTGACCGGCACCGGCGAGACCTGGTTCCGAGGTGACCCGGGGGAGACGTGGCCGCGGCCCGTTGTGGAGGAGGAGCCCGACTACATCTTCCAGCAGACCATCGATGCGTGGAAGCTGATCGAGAACTTCGTCAACAACCTCGACATCCCGACGATCGCGGCGGTAAACGGTCCCGGGATCCACACCGAGTTCGCGCTACTGTGCGACATCACTCTGGCCGCGGAAGACGCGGACTTCATGGATCCGCACTTCATGGCGGGCACCGCGCCGGGAGATGGACTCTCGCTCGCCCTGCAGCACCTGATGGGTACGAAGCGGGCAGCCTACGACATCTACAGTGGCCGTTCCATCCCTGCGCGGAAAGCACTCGACTACGGACTCGTCAGCGACGTACTTCCGCGTGAGGAGCTCCTGCCGAAGGCGTGGGCGATCGCGGGTGACATCATGAAGCGCCCGCGGTTCGCTCGCTGGGCAACCCATAACATCGTGTCTCGCCCCTGGCGCAAGCTCGTTGCCGAAGATTTCGGTTTCCACTTCTCGCAACAGATGCTCGCCACCGTCGCTGCCAAGCGGCAGGTTCCCGATCCCGACCTGGTCGTCGAGGCACGCTCACGCAAAGTGTGGTGAGAGCCTGAAGGGCGAAGCAGGGTGTCGGCCGCCGCACGGACGGCGGCCGGCACTTGTCTACTCGTCTCATCGGGGTGTTGTCGGCTGGCGAGTCAGTTTCAGGTGAGCGCCGGCGTGACATCTGTCGATCAGGGCGGGGCGGCGGATCCTTGGATCTGCCGCCCCGCCCTGGCCGCCTTTCGCGGCGCGAAGAGGATCGGCGTCGACCCGACGCGGTGGGACGGGTCCCCGACCGCCGAGACGGTCTCGGCGACCAGGCAGACGGTCTCGCCCGTTTTGGTCTGAGCTGACCGAGCGCGACTTGGACCTCGATCAGGTACGGTGCCGCGGCACCGGCGAGGACCGGCGCCCTGGCGCCGAGGGTGTACGTGCCGGTTCGGCCGCTCCGGATGAGCACCCCGCACGACGCGAGTTCGGCGGCGATGCGCGAGGCTGTCGACTTGCCCGGGCGAGTCTGCTCGGCCAGGTCGGTGACCGCCTGTGGTGTGCCCGACTCGGCGACGCACGTCAGCAGAGTGAGCGCGCTGCTCAGTCGCCGGTGTACGTGACCCTCACGGTCTGCCTGCTGTCCTGGACGCCGGGACGGCCCGGACCGGCTCGGTGAAGTCGTCGCGAGGGAGGGCGAGTCCGTTCTCGACCATGGGCACCACGCAACGCGGCCAGCTCTGCGGGCCGGATCCGGTCGAGGTGGCGGTGACGCAGTACGCAGGCCGGCCTGCGGCTCTGTGCGCCTGACGAGGACTTGGACGGGCGGTCGTGACGGCCCAGCAGTTTTTGATCATGAAAACCCTGGGCAGCGCGCCCTCTGCCCGAGCAGGACGGGCCCGCACTTTCGGCGTCCGGCATCGGGTGACGGCAGCCCCGGCCCTGCGCGGCACTTCCGCAGCCTGCTGGCCTCCCACGTGGCCCCGGCCCCCACCCCGCATCAGGTCGAAGCATGCAGGTCACAGGTGTGGCGAGCCGGGTGCTCGGACAGGGGTGCCCGCTCGCGCCGAGTCGGCCACAGCCGCCCCCGTGGTCCGTGCGCCCGCTTGCCGGGCAGATGTGGCGAGCGGCTGGCGGGGTGGGGAACTGGTTTATGGGAGTTCTGTGTGAGTCCGCTGGCCGTGCGCCACACCCACTTTCGCGCTCCGACCGCTGAGCTGCGCCTTTGCCAGTTCACGGGGGTGCGGGGCTCACATACGGCTCACAAGGTGCACAGCTTGTCCCAGAAGCGTTGGCCAGGGTGGATCCCGGACGCCCCGACCACGGTGGCTGTCTTATCGCAACCCTTGTTGGAGGATCGCATGATCGAGGTGAACGGGCTCACCAAGCGTTACGGCGACGTGCTGGCCGTCGACGACCTGAGCTTCACCATTCGCTCTGGAGAGGTCACCGGCTTTCTGGGCCCGAACGGGGCCGGGAAGTCGACGACGATGCGGATGATCCTCGGGTTGGACGCACCCACCTCCGGCACCGCCGCCGTCAACGGCCTGGCGGTGGCGGTACAGCCCGCGCCGCTGAAGGCGGTCGGGGCACTGCTGGAAGCCGGAGCCGTGCTGCCCAGCCGCAGTGCTTACCACCACCTCTTGGCGTTGGCCGCCAGCAACGGGCTGGGCCGCGATCGTGTCGAGGCGGCCCTCGACGAAGTCGGGCTGTCGGGCGTGGCGCGACGGGCAGCCGGCACCTACTCGCTCGGCATGAAGCAACGGCTCGGCATCGCCGCAGCCCTGTTGGGTGACCCGCCGGTGCTGGTGCTGGACGAGCCGCTCAACGGGCTCGACCCCGAGGGGATCGTCTGGATCCGCAAGCTGATGCGCCGGATGGCCGCCGAAGGCCGGGCCGTGATGATGTCCAGCCATCTGATGAGCGAGATCGAACTCACCGTCGATCACCTCGTCGTGATCGGCCGGGGCCGGCTGATCGCCGACACCAGCATGTCCGAGTTCATCGCTGAGCACTCCCACCAGGAAGTCGTAGTGCGCTCACCGCAGGCCACCGACCTTGCACAGCGCCTGGCTCGGTCCGGCGCCGCTGCCCGGCTCGAAAGCGAGGACCGGCTGGTAGTCACCGGCATTGGCCCTGCCCGGATCGGCGCACTGGCCGCGGCCGGAGGCATCGAGCTCCACGAGCTGACACTGCGCCAGACCTCGCTTGAGGAGGTCTTCATGGAACTGACCCACGACAGCATCGAGTACTCCTCCGACAAGGACGCCGCCTGATGAGTAAGACCCTCACCCCCGTCCGCACCCGCTTCCCGTCGGTCAAGACGCCTCAGCTCCGCTCCACACACGGGAAGCCGGGCGGCAGAGCGCGGTTTCGGCACGTCCTGCACGCCGAGGGGATCAAGATCTGGACGATGCGCTCGACGCTCTACGTCATCCTCGGAACACTACTGCTGGGCGGCGCCCTCGCCGCACTCAACGGCTCCTCCGCGGGCGATGAGTTCGCTGACATGACGGCTGCGGACAAGCTCACGTTCGACCCGCTGGCCACCAGCTTGAAGGGGTACATGCTGGCGCAGGTCACCATTGCGCTGCTGGGCGGCATGGTGATCACCGCCGAGTACGGCAGCCGCACCATCGTCAGCACGCTCAGCGCAGCCCCGCACCGCAGCCGGGTCCTCGCAGCCAAGGCGGCCGTGCTCGCCGCGATAGCCCTGATCACCGGATGGGCGACCACGTTCAGCGGATTCCTCGTGGGCCAGGCGGCGCTCAAGGGCACTGGCGCACCGCACCTGACGCTGTCCGACCCGCAATCCGTGCGCGCCATTCTGGGCGGTGGGCTGTTCCTGGCTCTCGCCGGACTCATGGGCCTGGCTGTGGGCACGCTGATCCGCAGCACCACCGCCACGGTGACCACCCTGTTCGCCGCCATGCTGATCGTGCCCGCGTTCGGTCCGGCCCTGCCGGGGCCGCTGTCGGAGTGGACCGCGAAGTTCTGGCCGCCATCCGCCGGCGGGCAGATCATGACGAGCTATCAGGATCCGTCGCTGCTCACGCCGTGGCCCGGACTCGCGGTGATGGCCGGGAGCGTGGCCGTTCTGCTGGCCGCCGCGTTTCTCACCTTCCGCAAGCGCGACGCGTAGGAAGATCGGACGGGGCAATCATGAACGGGGCGGCCATGACAGAGCAGTTGTTGGTGGTGGAGGACGATGCCACTCTGCGGGAGCTGCTGTCTGCGAGCCTGCAACTGGCCGGCTTCACCGTGACGTCGGTGACCACCGGAGCGCAGGCGCTGACCGCCGTGCGGCGTGCGCGCCCCGATCTGATCGTCCTCGATGTCATGCTGCCGGACTTCGACGGGTTCGAGGTCGTACGGCGTCTGCGCCAGGACGGGCCGCCCGCGCCGGGCGGCCCGCCACCGGTGCTGTTCCTCACCGCGCTGGACGCGGCCAAGGACCGGATCAGCGGGCTGAGCGCAGGCGGCGACGACTACGTCACCAAACCGTTCAACCTGGAAGAGCTGATCCTGCGGATCCGGGCCATTTTGCGCCGTAGCAGCGGCCAGGCCCCGGACGGCCGGCTGAGGGTGGGGGATCTCGCGCTGGACCCCGACAGTCACCAGGTGACCCGCGCAGGCGCGATAGTCTCCCTGTCGCCCACGGAGTTCAACTTGCTGCGCGCGCTGATGGAACACGTCGGCCAGGTCTTGTCCAAGGAACAGTTGTTGGACTTGGTGTGGCACTACGACTTCGGCGGCGACGACAGCATCGTCGCCTCCTACATCAGCTACCTGCGCCGCAAACTGGACGCCGGTGAACCCAAGTTGATCCACACGGTGCGCGGCACCGGATACGTGCTGCGCAGGCCGCCGCAGTGAACGGCGCCGACGCCCGCCCCAGCCGGGGCCTGTCGCTGCGCAGCCGACTGCTGGCGATCACTCTCGCCTTGCTGGTCGCGGCGCTGCTCGCCAGCACCGGCCTGGTCATCGATCAGCTTCAGCGTGAACTCGTGCGGCAGCTCGACGAACGCGTCAAGGGCGTCGCCGCCGTGACCGCCCGCCTGCCCGATCTGCCGGCCGTGGTCAGCAAGGACGCCCCTCAGGTACGTGAGAGCGTGGAGCAGTTGTGGCTCCCGGACGTGTACGTCACCGCCCTCGGCCCCGACGGTCAGGTCACCCAGGTTGTCCGGCAGGCCACCGGCCCGGCCCCGCAGCTGCCCGTTCTGGATGCCGCGGCGGTCGCCAAGCGTGACGGCAAGCCCTTCTCCGCAGAAGCGGCGAGCGGCGGCGAGACCTGGCGAGCCGTCGCCGTACCGAGAGCGTCCGGCGAGAGCGACGCTTCGACAGGCAGCGTGGTGGTGGCGGGCTCACGCAGCGACGTCGATGACGCCATGAGCCAGCTCACCAAGAAGGTCCTGCTGATCGACGCCGCGGTCCTGGGACTCCTGGGACTTGCCGGATGGTTCGCGGTGCGCGGCGGACTGCGGCCGCTGCGCCGCATCGAGACCACCGCAGCCGCCATCGCCTCCGGAGACCTCTCCCGCCGCGTCCCGCAGCTCGCAGCCCCGCGCACCGAACTCGGCCGGCTGTCCACCTCGCTCAACGGCATGCTCGACCGGATCGAGGCGGGCAACGCGGCCCGCGCCGAGACCGAGCAGCGCATGCGCCGCTTCATCGCCGACGTCAGCCACGAACTGCGCACCCCCCTGGCCGGCATCAAAGGCTTCACCGAGCTCTACCGGATGGGCGGCATGCCCGATCGCTCGGACGTCGACACCTCGATGAACCGCATCGAACGCGAAGCCGGCCGGCTGGTCGGGCTGGTGGAAGAACTCCTGCTCCTGGCCCGACTCGACGAGGACGCGGCCGCCGCCGCACAGACGCTGCAGCTCACCCCCATGGACCTGCGTACCCTGGCCGCGGACGCGCTGCACGACCTGCGCGCCCTCGACCCGCAACGCCCCGTCGCCCTCACCGGCCCCGGCGGTGGACCACCCGCCGCAGCCCCCGTCCTCGGCGATGAGGCCCGGCTTCACCAGGTCACCTCCAACCTGGTCGGCAACGCCATCGCCCACACCCCCGCGGGCACCCCGGTGCGTATCGGCGTCGGCACGCGAAGCGGTCTGGCCGTCCTGGAATTCCACGACGCGGGCCCCGGCATGACCGCGGATCAGGCAAGACGCGCCTTCGACCGGTTCTACCGGGCGGACAAAGCCCGCGCCCGCGCCCGCATCGGCGGCGGTGCCGGCCTGGGGCTGGCCATCGCCGACTCCCTCGTACGCGCCCATGGAGGCCGTGTCGAGATCGAGACGGCCCCAGGCTCCGGCGCGAATTTCCGCGTCCTGTTGCCTCTGCACTCCTGAGCGCCGTGCTGCTGGCGCCGAAACATCAAATGAGCCGACAGTAGACGCGGGCGGTGCTGCGTGGCGGCTACGCAGTGCCTAGCACAAGCCCAACTCCGTGACCGCGTGGGCGACGAGCGTGGTCACTCCTGCTCGCCCGCCGATCGTGGCAGCCGCCGAGCTCTTCCATGAGGCAGATCCCCATCGCCGCCTGCACAGCGACTCAGTGGCTCCAGGTGTGGCTGGGTCGGCAGGACTCGGATCGTAGGGTCGGGCTGGGAAAGCGCGCGGAACAGCTGCCGGTTGGGCGCGGTCATCTCGTTGACGACGCGGACCAGGTGCTCGACGTTGGTGCACAACTCGAGCGGGCTTACTCCAGGACCGGCATTGAATGCCCCGGCAGTCGGGTGTGGGCACCACCAACGACGGCGTCGAAACACTGAGTGCGCCGACGACGGCGCCGTGAAACCCAGTGCCTTTGTCCTGATCTCGCCTGCCGGCGCACCGCGCGCCGACGGCACCGTCTGCTCGGACAGCCCGAGAATACGCCGGGCGCGCGGCCGTGGTGCAGCGTCTCGGCTACAGCGAGAGAACTCTGGGTAAACATCGATCCCATATAGGTATCAGTTGATGCCAAAGAAGTGTTGGACGCGCATCGTTCCGGTTTCTATGGTTCATCGCAGTCGCTGTCTCAAAAGTCACCCCCGAGAGGAAACGCTGATGCCCGCCTTTACCCAAACCGAGCTTGCCGAGCGCCTCGGCTCCGGGCTGCTGTCGTTTCCCGTCACCCACTTCACCCGTGACCTGGCGTTCGACGAACCCGCTTACCGGGAGAACATCGTCCGTCTGGGCAAGCACGAGATAGCCGGCCTGTTCGCCGCCGGCGGGACGGGCGAGTTCTTCTCCCTGACCCCTCAGGAAGTCGGCGCCGTAGTCCGAGCCGCTGTCAACAGTGCGCCCAAGGGCACTCCGATCATCGCCCCGGCCGGGCACGGCACCGCGCAAGCGGTTGAGATGGCCCGCGACGCCGAGGCGGCGGGTGCCGACGGCCTGCTGCTGTTCCCGCCCTACCTCACCGAGTCCTCCGCGGACGGCCTCACCGCGCATGTGCGCGCCGTCTGCGAGTCCACTTCGCTGGGTGTGGTGGTTTACAGCCGCGCGAATGCCGTGTACACATCGGACACAGTGGCCACGCTCGCCGATACCTGTCCGAATCTGATCGGTTTCAAGGACGGTATCGGCGACCTGGAGGAGATCACGCGGATCCACTCACGCCTCGGCGACCGCCTGGTCTACATCGGCGGGCTGCCGACGGCGGAGGCGTTCGCGCTGCCGTACCTGGAGTTGGGTGTCACGACCTACAGTTCGGCGATCTTCAACTTCCTGCCCGAATTCGCCCTGGCCTTCTACGGCGCTGTACGAGCGGGGGACCGTACGAAGGTGCGTCGGCTGCTCCACGACGTCGTGCTGCCCTACACCGCGATCCGCGACCGTAAGGCGGGCTACGCGGTGAGCATCGTCAAGGCCGGCATGGATCTGACCGGACATCCCGCCGGTCCGGTACGGCCCCCGCTGACCGACCTCGACGAAGCCGAGCGTGACCTGCTGGCCGGTGTCATCGAGGCGTCGCGCACAGCCACCGCCTGACGCCACCGAACCGTCGAAGCGCAAGGAGACACCCGTGTCCGCCCTCCCCCCGACCGGCCCCACCGGCGCCATGGTCATCGGAGCTGAACCCGTCATCGGTACGGGTGAGGAGATCCGGTCCGTCGATCCCCGCACCGGCGCGGCTCTCGATCCTGGCTACCTCGCCGCATCGGCCGACCACGTCGAGCGGGCCTGCGCGCTCGCGAAGCAGGCTTTCCCGGCATTTCGGGCTACCACCGCCGAACAGCGCGCCGGGTTCCTCGACCGCATCGCCGATCTGCTCGACGAGCGCCGGGATCCACTCGTGGAGCGCGCCCACACCGAGACCGCGCTGCCCCGTCCGCGGCTCACCGGCGAAGTGGGCCGCACCAGCGGTCAGCTGCGCCTGTTCGCCGCAGAGCTGCGCGCCGGGACCTGGCAGGGCGCCCGCATCGATCCGGCACGGCCCGGCCGCGAACCGCTCCCACGCTCCGACATCCGGCAACGCAGGATCGCGCTCGGCCCGGTCGCGGTGTTCGGCGCCAGCAACTTCCCTCTGGCCTTCTCCACCGCCGGGGGCGACACGGCGTCGGCCCTGGCCGCCGGGTGCCCCGTGATCGTCAAGGCGCATCAGGCGCATCTGGGTACCGCGGAGCTGGTGGCGCGGACGATCGCCGAAGCGGCGGCCGACACGGGTATGCCCGAGGGCGTGTTCTC
>NZ_JAAPBF010000048.1 GCF_022695985.1 Streptomyces sp. NP-1717
CCTCGGTGCGGCCGGGCGGGACGCCGTACTCCATCACCGGCACGACCCGCATCCGGGTCGACGACTCCCGCGAGGTACGGAGCGTCGGCACCTATCTGGCGGGGCTGCTGCGGCCCTCCACCGGCTACGGCCTGCGGGTCACCGACGACGGCCGGGACCGCGGTCACGGCGGCCGCGGTGACGACGGGATCCGGCTGCGGCTGGTGTCCGGCGACCGGGACCGCGCGCTCGGCGACGAGGGGTACCGGCTGGAGTCGGACCGCGAGGGCGTCACCCTCACCGCCCGCGAGCCCGCCGGCCTCTTCCACGGCGTCCAGACGCTGCGGCAGCTCCTGCCGGCCTCCGTGGAGCGCGACAGCCGGCAGCGCGGCCCCTGGAAGATCGCCGGTGGCACCATCACGGACAAGCCGCGCTACGCGTACCGCGGCGCGATGCTCGACGTCTCACGGCACTTCTTCGGCGTCGACCAAGTCAAGCGCTACATCGACCAGTTGGCGCTCTACAAGATCAATACGCTGCATCTGCACCTCTCCGACGACCAGGGCTGGCGCATCGCGATCGACTCCTGGCCGCGCCTGGCCGCGTACGGCGGTTCGACACAGGTCGGCGGCGGCCCCGGCGGGTACTACACCAAGGCCCAGTACCGCGAGCTGGTCCGCTACGCCACGTCCCGCCATCTCGAAGTCGTCCCGGAGATCGACATGCCGGGCCACACGAACGCGGCTCTCGCCTCGTACGCCGAGCTGAACTGCGACGGCGTGGCGCCGCCGCTCTACACCGGTACGGCCGTCGGCTTCAGCTCGCTCTGCGCGACCAAGGAGATCACGTACGACTTCGTGGACGACGTGGTGCGCGAACTGGCCGAGCTGACGCCCGGCAGATACCTGCACATCGGCGGCGACGAGGCGCACTCCACCAGCCATGAGGACTATGTGGAGTTCATGCGGCGGACGCAGGAGGTCGTGGGCAAGTACGGCAAGAAGGTGATGGGTTGGCACCAGCTGACCGGCGCCGCTCCGGTGAAGGGCGCGGTGGCGCAGTACTGGGGCTACGACGCCACGGGCGCCGCCGAGCGCGCGCAGGTCGCCGAGGCGACGAAGGCCGGCACGAAGCTGGTCCTCTCGCCCGCCGACCGCGTCTACCTGGACATGAAGTACGACCGCAACACCGAACTCGGCCAGTCCTGGGCCGGGTTGGTGGAGGTGAACCGCTCCTACGACTGGGATCCGGCGGCCTATCTCGCCGACGCGGGGGTCGACCCGGGCGCGGTACTGGGCGTCGAGGCGCCGCTCTGGTCCGAGACCCTGTCGACCAGCGACCACATCGAGGAGATGGCCTTCCCGAGGCTGCCCGGCGTCGCGGAGATCGGCTGGTCGCCGCAGTCGGCGCGGGACTGGGACACGTACAAGCAGCGGCTCGCGTCGCAGGGTCCGCGGCTGACGGCGCTGGGCATCGACTACTACCGCTCACCGGTGGTTCCCTGGCCGGCCGGCTGAGCGGGTCTGCCCGCGCGGACGGGGGGCCGGGCCGGGTCTGACGAATCCGGCCCGGCCCAGCGTCTTGCGGGCGGGCGGCGCCATGTGTCGGACACGGCCCGGGGCGCGGACGGTGGGACCGCGCACGAGGCGCGGGCGTCCGTCGGTCCCGGTCGCCCCACGGGTGCTCGCGCCGGAGCGCGGCGATGTCGTCCACGGACCGTGGCGGTGGGACTGGCGCCCGGTTCGCGCGGCAGCCCTCGATAGGGTGCGGCGCATGTCTGTGAACATTCATCTCGCGCTCCGCGTCGACAAGCTCGAATCCCTCCAACAGGCCGCGACGGTCAGGGCGGCGCTCGCTGAGGTTCTGCGGGAGCACTCGATCGAGCAGGAGGTGCAGCTCCGCAAGTTCCGGGAGCCGATATCGGTGAAGGTGACGACGGGCAGGTGGCCGTTGAGCGTCCGCGGATTCGGGGTGTGGAGCGCCGCGTTCGAGCGCGACGTGACGGCGGCGGTCCACGGCGTCGTGCCGTCGGCCGCGATCGACCTGGAGTGGGGCTACCCGGACGAGGCCTGAACGCGGGCGCGCGGTGGGCGGGTTGGCCGATGAGCCCGGCCGGGTGCGTGGTTGAGTACGCGTACTCACGCCGCCGGCCGCGCTCCCGGCGGACCATGAGAACCACCGCACGCCGTCCATGAACCCGAGTCGATCCCGGAGCCCCGGAGGCCCCACATGCTCAGCCGCACAGCCGCCGCACTGGTGCCGTTCTTCGGCCGCCTCACGGTCACGCTGGACGGGGCCGCCGACCTGGCGCCCGGGAGCATCGTCGCCGCGAACCACACCTCGCTCAGCGACCCGGCGATCGTGCTCGCCGCGCTGCACCGGCTGGGCGTGGAGCCGGTCGTGATGGCGGCCGCCGGGCTGTGGCGCGTACCGCTCCTGGGGCGCGCGCTCGCCCATGACGGGCACGTGCCCGTCCGCCGCAACGACCCACGGGCCGCAGCGTGCCTCGAAGACGCCGCCGCCGCGCTCGCGCGTGGCCGGCTCGTCGTCATCTACGGCGAGGGCGGCATACCGGACTTCGAGAACGCCACCGAGACACCTCCCCACCCGTTCCGCAGCGGCCTCGCCCGCCTCGCCGCCGCCACGGGCGCACCGGTCGTGCCTCTGGGGCAGCGGGGAGCCCGGCGCATCATGTCGGGCAGCGGCCCCGGGCAGTTCACCAAGCTGGCGAGCGCGCCGCTGCGCCGCCCGGAGCTGCGGGTGCACATCGGCGCCCCGGTGCGGCTGACGGGCGATCTGCCGACCGCGACGGCGCAGGCCCACGCCGCGGTCACCGCCGCGTGGCTGAGCGCGGGCGGTCGCGACGTGACACCCACGGTCCCGGCCCCGGCCCCGGCGATGGAGACGGCAGCCTGACGGGCGCGGGCCGGACGTACCGTACGGCCTACGCTCCCTTCGCCGCTTCCTCCCGCAACTGCTCCTCGCTCAGGCCCCGCCGCCAGTAGCCCACGAACGTGACGTGCCGGCGGTCCAGTTGCCGCTCCCGTACGAGATGGCGCCGTAGCTCCTTCACCGTCCCGGCCTCACCCGCGAGCCACGCGTACGGCGAGGCACCGGGCAGTTCGGCCGCGCGTACCGCCTCCAGGGCCGAGGGCGCGTCCTCGTCGCGTGCCAGCCAGTGGACGGTCGCGTCGGCCTCCGTCGGGAGTTCCATGCGGTCGGCGGCGTACGGCACGTCGAGCCAGACGTGCGCCTTCGTCCCCGCGGGCAGCCACTCCAGGATGGCGGCGGCCGCCGGCAGGGACGTCTCGTCGGCCCACATCAGTACGGAGTCCGTACCGGCCGGGGGCCGGAAGCGGACAGCGGTGTTGTCCGCGACCGCCGGGCCGAGGACGAGCACGCGGTCACCGGGGGCCGCGTCGTCCGCCCACAGACAGGCCGGTCCGCCGTCGGGGTGCAGGGCGAAGTCGATGTCCAGCTCGTCCGGGTCGTGGCGCTGTTCGCGCGCGGTGTACGAGCGCATCACCGCCCGTACGTGCTCGGGCAGCGCCCGCCAGGCCGCCCACCAGCCCTCGCCCTCCCCGACGGGGACGACCGGTGCCTCCTGCCCCGGCAGGGGCAGGAAGAGCGACAGGCTCTGGTCGCGCCCGCCGGCGGCGAAGCCGGTGAGACCTTCGCCGCCCGTCGCGTTGCCGGGGCTCGTGTCGCCGCCGAACGTGACACGGACCAGGGACGGGCCGAGCCGCCGCGTCCTCAGCACCTGAAGGGCGAAGAAGCGGAACGGGGCGGTGCCGGCCGCCGTCCCGGGTGTCGCGGTCGTCATGGGTCAGGCGACCTTCCTGGCCTTCTCGATGGCGTCGGCGAGGTCTTCCAGGATCGGCGCGCACTTGTCGTACGAGTAGATGGGCTCGGTCACGCGGGGGATCACCTGTCCCGCCTCGACGGCCGGCAGCCGCGCCCAGGTCGGCCTGGACGACAGGGCCTCGGGCTGGAGGGCGGAGGTGCGGTTGTCCATCATGATGATGTCGCCCGGGTACTTGTCGACGTTCTCCCAGCTCAACTCCTCGAAGAAGCCCTGCGCGTTCACCTTCGGCTCGACGAACCTCACCCCCAGCTCCTGGAGGTAGAGGGTGTCGGCGGACATCTTGGCGAGGGAGACGTAGAACAGGTCCTGGCTGGCCGAGCCGATCATCACCCTGATGTCCGGATTGGACTTCGCCGCCGCCCGCAGCCGGCCCGCGGCCTTCTCGAACCGGGCCTTGGCGTCGGTCACCTTCTTGGCCTTCAGATCCGCGCCCAGGGACTCGGCGAGGTCCGCGTGCCGCTGGATCGCCTTGGGGACGGTGGTCTCCGCCGCCAGGAGCGCCACACTCGGGGCGAGCTTGAGGATCTTGTCCTTGGACTGCTCGGGGACGTACCAGAGTTCACCCTCCACCCACTGGGCGGTGACGAGCAGGTCCGGGGCGAGCGCCGCGTACTTCTCGACGTTGAACTCGCCCCAGACATTGCCGAGTATCTCGACCTTGGTCACATCGAGGTCGCCCGCCTGGATGTCCGGCTTGCCGTCCTTGGTGGTGGTCGGCCCGAAGACGCCCTTGACCTCGATGCCGTAGTCGTGGAGCGCGGCGGCGGTGCCGGTGAAGGCGACGATGTTCTTCGGGACGGCGCCGGCCTCGGCCGTCTCGCCGCGGTCGTCCTTGAAGGACCAGGGACCCGACTTCGCGTCGTCGCCGCCCGCGTCCGTGCTCTTGTCGTCACCGCTCCCGCAGGCGGCGAGCGCGACGCCGAGACCGACGGCGCCGCCGACGGCGAGCACGCCGCGACGGCTGAGGGGCGAATGCAGGGCGTTGCGCATGTCGATGTCCGCTTTCGTACGCGCCGGGGACCGGCCGATGGGCAGTTTCGGATAGGTTAGCCTAACCTTTCTTACCTCTGCGTACGGGGCGGGTGTCCGAGGTACGGGGCAGAGTGGGGGAGTCGTCCCACCTCGTCTCAGGAGTCAGCGATGTCGATCCGCCGCGTCGTGCCCAACATCCAGGTGCAGCCCGAAGGGCTGGCACGGAGCCGGGAGTTCTACGCACTGCTCGGCTTCGAGGAGGTCATGAACCTGGGCTGGGTCATGACCGTCGCCTCACCGTCCGCGCCCGCCGCCCAGGTCAGCTTCCTGACGGAGGACGCGACGGGACCGGTCGTCCCCGACATGAGCGTCGAGGTGGACGACGTGGACGCGGCGTACGCCGCCGTACGGGCGAGCGGCGCGGAGATCGTCCACACGCTGCGCGACGAGGAGTGGGGCGTCCGCCGCTTCTTCGCCCGGGACCCGAGCGGGAGGGTGGTCAATGTGCTGGGCCACCGCTGAGGGGTGCCGTCCGGGGTGCGGTGTACGGGTTGCGGTTGTCGGCTGACGGGCGGGGTGCGGGGTCTCCGGAGGGGTATGTCCGGACGGCGTGATTTACGGCGCGTGCACCGCTCGTTGGACCCGCTGACCCACCCTGTCCACGCGCCACAAATCAGCCTGAGTGTCCGAACACACCCCTCCTGCGACCCCGCCCCCCTCACGCCGGTGGTCCCGACGGTCACCGATCGCTGTCCACGGCCTGCGGGTTGGAAGGGGGACGCGCAGGGGTCGTGGCCGGACACTCAGGCTGATTTGTGGCGCGTGAAAAGCCCGGTTCCCCTGGGTCCAACGAGCCTTGCACGCGCCGTAAATCACGCCGTCCGGGCATGACCCCGGAGCGGCACCCGGCCACCACCGCAACCACAACAAGCCCGGCCGGCGATTGAGGCCAAAACCACCCACTGGGCGGCACGGCGCCAGACGAAACCCGCACCCCCGCCGGGGAGAGGGCGGCTACAGCCCCAGCTCCCGCGCGATCAGCATCCGCTGAACCTCACTCGTGCCCTCCCCGATCTCCAGGATCTTGGAGTCGCGCCACATCCTGGCCACCGGGTACTCGTTCATGAAGCCGTAGCCGCCGTGGATCTGCGTGGCCTCGCGGGCGTTGTCCACCGCGACCGTCGAGGAGTAGAGCTTCGCCAGCGCCGCCTCCTTCTTGAAAGGCTCGCCGTGGACCAGCCGGGAGGCCGCGTCGCGCCAGCCGAGGCGGGCCATGTGGGCCCGCATCTCCATGTCGGCGATCTTGAACTGGATGGCCTGGTTCGCGCCGATCGGGCGGCCGAACGCGTGGCGCTCCTTCGCGTACTTCACCGACTCGTCCACACAGCCCTGAGCCAGCCCCGTCGCCAGTGCGGAGATCGCGATGCGGCCCTCGTCCAGGATGCGGAGGAACTGGGCGTACCCGCGCCCCTCCGAGCCGACCAGGTTCGACAGCGGCACCCGGACGTCCGAGAAGGACAGTTCGCGGGTGTCCGACGCGTTCCAGCCGACCTTCGAGTACGGGGCCGCGACCGTGAAACCGGGGGTGCCGGACGGGACGATGATCGAGGAGATCTCCGGCCTGCCGTCCTCCTTGCGGCCGGTGACGGCCGTGACCGTGACCAGACCGGTGATGTCCGTGCCCGAGTTGGTGATGAAGCACTTCGAGCCGTTGATGACCCATTCGTCGCCGTCCCGGACGGCCGTGGTGCGCGTGCCGCCCGCGTCCGAGCCGGCCTCGGGCTCGGTCAGGCCGAAGGCGCCGAGGACCTCGCCCGAGCACAGGCGCGGCAGCCACTCCCGCTTCTGCTCCTCCGTACCGAAGAGGTGCAGCGGCATCGCGCCCAGGGAGACGCCCGCTTCGAGGGTGATCGCCACCGAGGAGTCGACGCGGGCCAGCTCCTCCAGGGCGATGCCGAGCGCCATGTAGTCGCCGCCCATGCCCCCGTACTCCTCCGGGAACGGCAGGCCGAACAGGCCCATCCGGCCCATCTCGCGCACGATCTCGTACGGGAACTCGTGCCGCTCGTAGAAGTCGCCGATCTTGGGCGCGACGACGTCCTGCGCGAACGCCTCGACGGTACGGCGCAGTTCCTCGTGCTCGGGTGAGAGCCGGTGGTCCAGGGGCATGGCTAGGACTCCTTGTGGGAGAGGGCGCTGACGGTGCGGGAGGGGCTGGGTCGCCCCAGCTGTTCGGCCATCCACACGCTGGTGGCGGTGAGGAGGCCGAGATCGACCCCGGTGTCGATACCGAGGCCCTGCAACATCCACAGGAGGTCTTCGGTGGCGAGATTCCCGGTGGCGCTCTTGGCGTAGGGGCAGCCGCCGAGGCCGCCCGCCGACGCGTCCACGGTGGTCACCCCGTGCTGGAGCGCGGCGAAGGTGTTGGCGAGTGCCTGGCCGTACGTGTCGTGGAAGTGCACGCCGACCTTCGACAGACGCACGCCTTCCTCGATGAGGGTGGCGAGCAGGCTCTGCACATGGCCGGGGGTGGCCACGCCGATCGTGTCGCCGAGACTCACCTCGTCGCAGCCCATGTCGACGAGGGTCCTGACGAGCCGGGCGACCTGGTCGACGGGCACGGGGCCCTCCCACGGGTCGCCGAAGCACATCGAGAGATAGCCCCGGACATGGAGCCGTTCGTCGCGGGCGCGGGCGACGACCGGCTCGAACATGGCGAGCGACTCGTCCAGCGTGCGGTTCAGATTGGCCTTGGCGAACGACTCGGTCGCGCTGGCGAAGACGGCCACCTGGCGGACGCCGAGGGCCAGCGCCCGGTCGAGACCGCGGTCGTTCGGGACGAGGGCGGGCAGCCGTACGTCCTCCAGATCGCGCACCATCGGGAACAGCCGCTCTGCGTCGGCCAGTTGGGGCACCCAGTCGGGGTGGACGAAGCTGGTCGCCTCGATGGTGGTGAGCCCGGCGGCGGCGAGGCGGTGGATGAACTCCGCCTTGATCTCGGTCGGGACGATCGTCGACTCGTTCTGGAGGCCGTCGCGCGCCCCCACCTCGTGGATACGGATCCGGGTCGGCAGGCCCTCGTCCATGACGGTCATGGGGAGCGTCATTTCTCCTCCTCGGGAGCCGTGGGGGGTGTGACGGCCGCGGACGCGGGGACGGCGGAAGCGGCGGCGGATACGGCGCCGGCGCCGGCGTCGGCGGAGATGACGGCGGCCGGGTCGGCGGTGGCACCGGCGGCGGCCGGGTCGGCGGCGGGCGCGACCACGGCCAGTACCTGGTCCATGGCGACGGTGGAGCCCGCCGTCACGTCGAGCTCCGTGACCGTCCCGTCGTGCGGGGCCGAGATGACGTGCTCCATCTTCATCGCCTCGACCACCAACAGGCCCTGGCCGGCGACCACTTCGTCCCCGACCGCCACCTTCACCACCGTGACCGTGCCGGGCATCGGGGCCGTGAGCGCGTCGACGCCTCCCGCGCCGGCGGCTCCGAGCAGCGCCGCCTCCACCGGATCGTGGTCCCGCACGTGCCAGCTCTCGCCGTCCCTGCCGAGCCAGTCGTCCGCCCGGTGGAAGGTGTGCGTCATCCCGTCCACGGTGACGGTGACGCGGCCGGCCTCCACATGCGAGGGGCCGGTGCCGAGCAGCCGGTGGGCGACGGGTTCATGTCCCGGCACGCGCAGATGGTGGGTGACCGGCACGGTCATGCCGCCCATCCGCCAGCCGTTCGGCACGGAGAAGGGATCGGTCCAGCCGCCTTCCGGGCCGCCTTCCAAGGAGGGGGCGGGGGCCAGGCCGTGTTCCCGTACCGCCGCCGCCGCTTCGTACACCTCGGCCGGCACCTCCGCCGCCACCAGCGCGTCCGCGTCCCGCTCCACCAGGCCCGTGTCCAGCTCGCCCGCCACCACGGCGGGGTGGGCCAGCAGCCTGCGCAGGAAGCCGGCGTTGGTCGGGACGCCCAGCGTCACCGTCTCCGCCAGGGCCGCCCGCAGCCTGCGCAGCGCCGTCGCCCGGTCCGGGGCGTGCACGATCACCTTCGACAGCATCGGGTCGTACAGGCTCCCGACCTCCGTGCCCTCGCTCAGGCCGGAGTCGGTGCGCACGCCCTCGCCCTGCGGCTCGCGCAGCGACAGCACCCGGCCGCCCGACGGCAGGAAGCCGCGCGCGGGGTCCTCGGCGCAGATCCGGGCCTCGATCGCGTGCCCGGTGAGGGTGATGTCCTCCTGTGTGAAGGGGAGCCGTTCACCGGCGGCGACGCGCAACTGCCACTCCACCAGATCCAGACCGGTGACCAGCTCGGTGACGGGATGCTCGACCTGGAGACGGGTGTTCATCTCCATGAAGAAGTACGAGGCGGGGTCCTCGCCCGGCACGATGAACTCGACCGTCCCCGCGCCCCGGTAGCCGCAGGAGCGCGCCGCCTGCACCGCCGCCTCGCCCATCGCCGCCCGGGTCTTGTCGTCGAGCAGGACGGACGGCGCCTCCTCGATGATCTTCTGGTGGCGGCGCTGCAGTGAGCACTCGCGCTCGCCGAGATGGATCACATTGCCGTGCCCGTCGGCCAGCACCTGGATCTCGATGTGGCGCGGCCGGTCGATCCACCGCTCGACCAGGAGCGTGTCGTCTCCGAAGGAGGCGCGGGCCTCGCGCCGGGCCGCCGCGATCTCGTCGCGCAGCGCCGACTCCAGACGGGTGAGCCGCATGCCCTTGCCGCCGCCGCCCGCCGAGGGCTTCAGCAGCACCGGCATCCCGATCTCCCTGGCCGCCTCGGCCAGTTGGTCGTCGGTCAGACCGCTGCCCGAGGAGCCGGGCACCACCGGCACACCGGCCGCCGCCACGGTCTCCTTGGCACGGATCTTGTCGCCCATCAGCGAGATGGCGTCGGCGGTCGGGCCGATGAAGACGAGGCCGGCGTCCGCGCACGCCCGCGCGAAGTCCGCGTTCTCCGCGAGGAAGCCGTAGCCGGGGTGGACGGCCTGGGCTCCCGTACGGGCGGCGGCCTCCAGCAGCCGGTCGGCCACGAGATAGCTCTCGGAGGCGGGCGCCGGGCCGATCCGTACGGCGGTGTCCGCCTCCCGTACATGCCGGGCGTCGGCGTCGGCGTCGCTGAAGACCGCGACGGAACGGATGCCGAGCGTGCGCAGCGTACGGATGACGCGCACCGCGATCTCGCCGCGGTTCGCGACGAGGACCGTGTCGAACATGCTGGTCATGGGCTGGGTGGTCCTGATCGTCCTGGTGGTCATCTGTCACTCACATCCGGAAGACGCCGAAGCCGGGGGCGTTGCTGTCCTTCTGGGGAAGCGGGGAGTTGGCGCAGGCCGTCAGCGCCAGACCCACCACCTGACGGGTCTCCAGCGGGTCGATCACCCCGTCGTCCCAGAGCCGCGCCGTCGCGTAGTAGGCGTTGCCCTGCGTCTCGTACTGGGCGCGCACCGGATCCTTGAAGGCCTCTTCCTCCTCGGCCGGCCACTGGTCGCCGCGGCCCTCGATCTGGTCGCGCTTGACCGTCGCCAGCACCGAGGCGGCCTGCTCGCCGCCCATGACGGAGATCTTGGCGTTGGGCCACATCCACAGGAAGCGGGGGGAGTAGGCCCGGCCGCACATCGAGTAGTTCCCTGCCCCGTACGACCCGCCGACCACGACCGTGAGCTTCGGTACGCGCGTGCAGGCCACGGCCGTCACCATCTTCGCGCCGTGCTTGGCGATGCCGCCCGCCTCGTAGCTGCGGCCGACCATGAAGCCCGAGATGTTCTGGAGGAAGAGCAGCGGGATGCCGCGCTGGTCGCACAGCTCGATGAAGTGCGCGCCCTTCTGGGCCGATTCGGAGAACAGGATGCCGTTGTTGGCGACGATCCCCACCGGGTGGCCGTGGATCCGGGCGAAGCCCGTCACCAGCGTCGTACCGAACTCGGACTTGAACTCCGCGAACCGCGAGCCGTCCACCAGCCGCGCGATGACCTCGCGGACGTCGTACGGCGTGCGCGAGTCGACCGGCACCGCCCCGTACAGCCCCGCGGGGTCGACCTTGGGCTCCTCCGCCGGCTCGACCTTCCAGGGCAGTGCGCCGCGCTCGGGGAGCGTCGAGACGATGGTGCGGACGATCCGCAGCGCGTGCGCGTCGTCCTCGGCGAGATGGTCCGTGACGCCCGACGTACGGGAGTGGACCTCGCCGCCGCCCAGCTCCTCGGCGGTGACGACCTCGCCGGTCGCCGCCTTCACCAGAGGCGGGCCGCCCAGGAAGATCGTGCCCTGGCCGCGCACGATCACGGCCTCGTCGCTCATCGCGGGCACATACGCGCCGCCCGCCGTGCAGGAGCCGAGAACGGCCGCGATCTGCGGGATGCCGGCGCCGGACATCCGCGCCTGGTTGTAGAAGATCCGGCCGAAGTGGTCACGGTCGGGGAAGACCTCGTCCTGCATCGGCAGGAAGGCGCCGCCCGAGTCCACCAGATAGACGCACGGCAGCCTGTTCTCCAGCGCGACCTCCTGGGCGCGCAGATGCTTCTTCACCGTCATCGGGTAGTACGTCCCGCCCTTGACCGTGGCGTCGTTGGCGACCACGACCACCTCACGGCCGCTGACCCTGCCGATCCCGGCGATCACCCCGGCCGCCGGCGCCTGGCCGTCGTACATGCCCTCGGCCGCCAGCGGGGCCAGCTCCAGGAAGGGCGATCCCGGGTCCAGCAGGGTGTCCACCCGGTCGCGGGGCAGCAGCTTGCCGCGCGCCACGTGCCGGGCGCGGGACTTCTCACCGCCGCCGAGCCGGGCGGCGGTGAGCCGGGCGCGCAGCGCGTCCGAGAGCTCCTGATGCGCCGCCTCGTTGGCCCGCCAGGACTCGGACGCCGGGTCCGCGGCGCTCGCCAGCACGGGTGCCTGCTGCATCGATCGAGCTCCCTCGCACGGTTAATGAGCGTTAACGTATCCTCCTCAGGTTAACGACCGCTAACCCTCCTGTCTAGAATGGTTTTCCATGGGCACCAGGACCGCGGCACCGACGCGCCGCGAGCAGATCCTCAACGAGGCCGCCAGGCTTTTCGCCGAGCGCGGCTTCCACGGCGTGGGCGTCGACGAGATAGGGGCGGCCGTCGGCATCAGCGGGCCGGGCCTGTACCGCCATTTCGCGGGCAAGGACGCCATGCTCGCCGAGCTGCTCGTCGGCATCAGCGGCCGGCTCCTCGACGGCGGCAGGCAGCGGGTGGCGGCCTCGGCCGGTGACCCGGCGGCCGTGCTCGCCTCGCTGATCGACGGCCACATCGACTTCGCCCTGGACGACCGCCCGCTGATCACGCTGCACGACCGGGAACTGGACCGGCTGCGGGACAGCGACCGCAAACTCGTACGGCAGCTCCAGCGGCAGTACGTGGAGCTGTGGGTCGGCGTCGTCCGCGAGATCCACCAGGATGTTCCCGAGCCGGTCGCGCGCGGCGCCGTGCACGCCGTCTTCGGCCTGCTGAACTCCACACCGCATCTGAGCCCCGACGGCCGCGGCACACCCCGGCGGGCGGTGGCGGAAACGCTCCTGCGCCGCCTGGCGCACGGCGCGTTCGCCGCCCTCGGTGAAGAGGACGGCGCGCCGCGTCCGTGAAGGGCGGTCCTTCGAAGAAGTGCGGTCCGTGGAAGCCGGTCAGGTCTTCAGCGCGGCCAGCTCCCTCGCCAGCGTCTCCACCGGCTGGAACGTCGCGCCGAGCAGCGACACGTGCTTCCAGTGCACCGTGCCGTCCGGCGCGATGAGGAAGACCGCGCGGCGCAGTCCGATCCCGGGGGCGGCGATCCCGAACGCCCGCGCCACCGTGCGGCCGGTGTCCGCGAGCAGCGGGATCCGCAGGCCGTATCTGCGGGCGAACGCCTCGTGGCTGTCGACGTCCTGCGGGCTGATGCCCCAGACCTCGGCGCCCAGCTCCGTGAACGTCTCCAGACCGCTGGAGTACGAGCACAACTGCTTGGTGCAGACGCTGGTGTCGTCACCGGGGTAGAAGGCCAGGACCAGGGGACTGCCCCGGCGCTCGTCGAGGCGGTACTCCCTCCGTACGAAGGCGCCGTCCGCGTCGAGCACCCCGCCGGGCAGGGTGAAGTCCTCCACGGGGCGGCCGGGACCGGGTGATGCAGACACAAGGGCTCCTCATCGGCGCGACGTCCAGTCACCGGGACGAGCGGCACCGCGCGGACACCTGACGGCACAATGGGCTCATGCCGATACCCAGCCGCGAAGCTCTCGTCGACCACCTCGTCCGTACGCGCATCGCCGGAGACGTGGCCACTCCCAGGGACAACAACCTCTCCCACTATCGCAAGCTAGCCAACGGCGACCGCCACTTCTGGCTGGGCCTGGAGCTCGGTGACCGCTGGACCGACGAGCAGGACGTGCTCGCCGTGATGGCGGAGAGGTGCGGGGTCAGTGACGATCCGGAGCACCGGCACGGCCAGGACACCATCGACCCCGAGCTGACCGTCGACGCCCTCGGGCGGATGGCCACGCGGCTGCGCAAGGCGGCGGAGGGCCGGGAGCGGGTGCTGTTCGCCACCGGTCACCCCGGCGGGCTGCTGGACGTGCACCGGCAGACGGCGGACGCGCTGCGGCTGGCGGGCTGCGAGATCGTCCGGATCCCCGGCGGACTCATGGCCGACGAGGGCATGGTCTTCCAGTTCGCCGGTGTCGCGATGCTGGAGCGCGGGGCCACCCTCTGGCACACGCACTCGCCGGAGCCGATGCGGGCCATCCTGGACGGCCTGGAGCGTGAGGGCAGACCACAGCCCGACCTGGTGCTCGCCGACCACGGCTGGGCCGGCTGCGCGGGCCAGCGAGGGCTCGACTCGATCGGGTACGCGGACTGCAACGACCCGGCCCTGTTCATCGGCGAGGCCGAGGGCACGCTCCAGGTGACGGTCCCGCTCGACGACCATGTGACGAACCCCCGCTTCTACGACCCGATGACGGAGTACCTCCTGAACGAGGCGGGCCTCACGAACACCATCTGAGGCCGTACGCATGCCGCGTACCCCCGGCGGCGGCGTACCGGACCCGCGCGCAGACCTCTGTACGAGGCCGCGCGGCAGGCCCCACGCGACGCCCTCAAGGGCACCGGTGCCAGGGACGGCGGCCGGGCTCAGTCGCGCTCCCTGGGCACGCGCATGACGCCCTCCTGAATGACCGAGATCGCCAGCCGCCCGTCCTGGGTGTAGATCCGCGCCTGGCCGAGTCCCCGGCCTCCTGAAGCGGACGGCGACGTCTGGTCGTACAGCAGCCACTCGTCCGCGCGGAACGGACGGTGGAACCACATCGCGTGATCCAGACTCGCCCCGACGATGTCACCGGTCGCCCAGCCGCCCCGGCCGTGCGCGAGCAGCACCGAGTCCAGCAGCGTCATGTCCGAGACGTACGTGGCCATGCAGACGTGCAGCAGCGGGTCGTCGGCGAGCTTGCCGACCGTGCGGAACCACACCTGCGAGCGTGCCTCGCGCGGCTCCCCGGCCGTGGCGTACGGCGGGGCGTCCACGTAGCGCAGATCCACCGCCGCCCGCGCCTCCAGCAGCCGGCCGGCCACGGACGGGTCGGCGAACCGGTCCGCGTACCGCGGCAGCAACTCCCGCGCCGTCGGCAGAGTTTCGGGATCCGGCGCCCGCGGCATGCCGCTCTGGTGCTCCAGGCCCTCCTCGTACGTCTGGAAGGACGCCGACAGGTGGAAGATCGGCCGGCCGTGCTGGACGGCCACGACCCGGCGCGTGGTGAAGGAACGGCCGTCGCGGATGCGGTCGACCGTGTAGACGATCGGCGCGCCCGGATCACCCGCCCGCAGGAAGTACGCGTGCAGGGAGTGCGCCGGGCGGTCGGCGGGGACGGTACGGCCCGCGGCCACCAGCGCCTGCGCGGCGACCTGGCCCCCGTAGACACGGGGGATCGCCGCCGGGCGGCTGAGACCGCGGAAGATGTCCTCGTCGATCCGCTCCAGGTCGAGCAGACCGAGGAGGGACTCCAGTGCGTTCACGGCTCTGATCGCGTGAGGCCCTACAGCCCCATGGACTTGGCGATGATCATCTTCATGACCTCGCTGGTGCCGCCGTAGATGCGGTTGACGCGGTTGTCGGCGTAGAGACGGGCGATCGGGTACTCGTTCATGTAGCCGTAACCGCCGTGCAGCTGGAGGCACTTGTCGATCACGCGGTGCGCGACCTCCGTACAGAAGAGCTTCGCCGACGCGGCCTCGGCGGCGGACAGTTCGCCCGCGTCGTGGGCCTCCAGGGCACGGTCGCAGACGGCCTCGGCGGCGTCGACCTCGGCCTTGCAGGCGGCCAGTTCGAACTTGGTGTTCTGGAAGGAGGCGACGGTCTTGCCGAAGACGGTGCGGTCCTGGACGTAGTTCTGGGCGAACCGGATCGCGGCCGACGCCTGCGCGTACGCGCCGACGGCGATGCCCAGACGCTCCTGCGGCAGATTCTGGCCGAGGTAGGAGAAGCCTTTGTTCTCCTCGCCGAGCAGGTCGTCGACGGGCACATGCACGTCGCTGAAGGACAGTTCGGCGGTGTCCGAGGACTTCAGGCCCAGCTTGTCGAGCTTGCGCCCGACCGCGTACCCCTCGGACTTGGTGTCCACGACGAAGAGCGAGATGCCGTGCCTGCGGTCCTCCGGGCTCGGCGGGGCGGTGCGGGCGCAGACGATGACGCGGTCGGCGTGCACACCGCCGGTGATGAAGGTCTTCGCGCCGTTCAGGACGTAGTGCGAGCCGTCGGCGGAGAGCTTGGCGGAGGTCTTCATGCCCGCGAGGTCCGATCCCGTGCCGGGCTCGGTCATGGCGATGGCGTACATGGTCTCGCCGGTCACGAAGCCGGGCAGCCACCGCTTCTTCTGCTCCTCGGTGGCGTACGCCTTCACATAGGGCAGACAGAGCGCGACATGCACGCCGGAACCTCCGAAGGAGACACCCGCGCGGGCGCACTCCTCGGAGACGATCGCCTGGAACTTGAACGACTCCTCGCCCGCGCCGCCGTACTCCTCCGGCACCTCGATGCCGAAGATGCCCAGCTCACCGAGCTTGTAGTAGAACTCGCGGGGGACCAGACCCTCGGCGTACCACTCGTCGTAGACGGGCACGACCTCGGCCTCGATGAAGGCGCGCAGGGTCTCCCGGAACGCCTCGTGGTCCTCGTTGTAAACGCTACGGCGCACGGGAGCCCTCTCCTTCGCTCGGAGTCTCTGTTTCTAAGCGCTTGCTCAGGTCAAGTTACCGGGGGGTTCTCGGGGGTGTCCAGACGTGCAGGGAGTTGAAGGCGTCACAGCCTGGCTCGGATCGTGCGATCGCTGGCGGAGCAACAAGTCCATGGGGCAGGGTGATTGCTACTGAAATCGACAGAGGGTGGGGCGTGCGTGCAGGTTCAGATCTCCGTGGAGGGTGACGCCCTTTCTCTCACGCACCTGCATTCTTGGCTGCAGCGTGATCCGGGCACTCGCCGAATTCCTATGACCGTCGCGTCCCTGTCCAGGGACGAGATGAGCACCTTCGATGTGATCGACCTCCTGCTCGGCAACGGTATTGCCGCAGCGAATCTGGCGGTGGCGATCGCCGCGTGGCGCTCGGCGCGTGGGGCTGCCCTGAACGGTCGAACGGTCCGCTTGGAGTGCGGGGGCACATCTGTGACCGTCACCGACGCCTCGGCCGAAGACATTGAGCGAATTCTGCGAGGCTTGCGAGAGAGCGGGACTGTAGACGACGGCGAGAGCCCGGAGGGGGACGCCGGGTGAAACCGGCGGATCCGGGAGCGTCAAGGGCCGTCCTGATCGGCACCCACACGTTCCGTCACTTACCGTCACTCGGGCCTGTCAACAACAACGTGACGAAGCTCAGGCACCTGCTGACGAGTGACGATGTGGGAGGCCTGGCTGCGGAGCACTGCCTTGAGAGGCTCCAGCCCGATGACCCCGGAAGCCTGCTGGACGACCTGCATCGCGCGGCGGAGGAGGCCACGGACCTGCTGGTGGTCTACTACGCCGGGCACGGCATCACCGACCCGGGTGATGAAAGGCAGTTGTACCTGGCACTGCCGGATTCGGTACCGACCGGGAAGTGGTACCGGACACTCCGGTTCGCCGACATCCGCGAGGCGGTGAGCCACTCGCGGGCTGTCCACAAGGTCGTCGTCATCGACTGCTGCTTCAGTGGTATCGCACTGGCTGGAGGAATGGGCGCCGCCGAGTCGGCGAAGGCTGCGCCCCAAATCGTCGCCGCCCGCGCCGAGATCGACAGGACATGCGTGCTGACCGCCTCCGCCGAGACAGTCAGAGCTTTCTGCCCACCCTCGGGGCCGTACAGCGCGTTCACCGGTGAACTGATCGCTCTGCTGGAGGGCGGGCTGACCGGCCCTGTGCCGGGTGACGAGGATGGCAGGCCGGGCGAACACCGTCCCGTGCTCGACCTCAACGTCGTCTACCGGAGCCTGCACGCCGCCCTCCACGCGAAGGGGCTGCCGCTGCCCCAGGTGGGCAGCCGCAATCTCGGCGGTGACATCCCGCTGGCCCGCAACAGGGCGTACACGGGCCCGACCGGAGCGCGTGGAGGAGGCGGCCTGGCGTCCAGGCTCAACACATTGACGGCCGCTCGCGACGTCTTCATCGGCCGCAAGAAGGAGATCGACCACCTCACCGCAACTGCTCGGCAGGTGGCAGATGCGGGCGACGGCCCAGGTGTGTGCGTGGTCCACGGCATGGGCGGTGTGGGCAAGTCAGAACTACTGCGGCAGGTCGCGGCCAGGGTGGCACCGCTCTTCGATGCCGCACACTTCGAGATCGACCTGGCGGGCTTCACACCACAACGGGAGCCGCGTGATCCCGACCAGATCATCATTGAACATCTCCAGCTGATCGGCTTCCAGCCGGCCGAGATCCCCCAGGACCCCTCCGGACGAATGGAAGCCTGGCGCTCCTGGTTGTCCGGTCGCCGCGTGCTGCTCCTGCTGGACAACGCCAGGGACGCGCGTCAACTGCGCCCTCTGCTCCCGGGGCCCAACTCGCCTTCGCTGGCCTTGATTTCGAGCCGGGACGGGCTGGAGGACATCGACGCTCATGACCGTCTGAACGCGGTCGGGCTCAGCCGTGCGGAATCGATCGCGCTGCTCCAGAAGGTCAGCGACGACGTACGTGCGGGCGCGGATCCTGGTGAACTTGTGGGTATTGCCGAGCGCTGTCACGACATACCGATTGCTCTGCGCCCTGTTGGTGTACTGATGCGGAACATGCCGGCCTCGGAAGTTCTGACGAGCATGGAGCGCGAGAACCCGCTCGCGCACATTCCGGACGGGTACGAGGCCGTACGCCTGGCCTTCACCACCTCGTACAACGCACTCCCGGACGCCCTGCGAATGCTCTTGTGGCACTGTGCCTGGAACCCGGGAGAGGACTTCGGCCGGGACTCGATCACTGCCATGTCGGCGGTGCCGGGAGCGGGTATTGGCCTCACCCAACTTCTACACGGAACATGTTGTTGGCCGACGGGGACAGGCTCGCCTTTCACGACCTCTTCCGCCGTCATGCTCTGGCGTTGGCCGAGCCTCATGCTGCGGCCATGCGTGGCGAGGCGAGGCAGCGGCTGTACCGCTACCTGGCCGATCGGCTGCGTGCCGCGTGGATCAGCATTTACGGCGTGGACCCGTATGGCGACGAGAGTGACGGCGACCAGGAATTCACGGATTCGCAAGCCGCGCAGGCATGGCTCGATCACCGGTCAGGCGAGTTGCAGGCGGTTGTTTTTGAGGCATTGGACGAGTGGTGGGCGGGAGCGGGTTGGCTTGCCGTGCGACTCGCGACATGGCTGCGCGTGAGCAGCCGTGTCGAGCAGGGACGCGCGGTGTCGATGACCCTGCTCAGGGCATCCGAGGAAGCCGGTGACCGTCCTCTTCGAATTGAGGCCCTGAGTGGTATCGCCCACACCTACCGCATGCAGCACGACTATGTTCGGGCGCACGGCCTTTTCCGTGAGGCTCTGGACCTCGCCGAAGCCACCGGCGACGGCGTCCGCCAGGCCGGTATTCTGATTGGCATCGCCGACAACTACTACATGCAGAGTGACTACGGTCGGGCGCGCGGGCTTTACCGTGAGGCCTTGACTCTCGCCGAAGCGGTCGGCGACCGCCGCTGTCGGGCCGAGGCCCTTACCGGCATTGCTCATACCTACCGCATGCAGGACGAGTACGACCGGGCGGGCGGCCTTTTCCGTGAAGCTCTGGCTCTCGCCGAATCCATCCACGACCGCTCTCGTCAGGTAGTGGCCCTTACCGGCATCGCTCACGCCCACTTCATGCAGGATGACTACGACGGCGCGCGCGGTTTTTTCCGTAGAGCACTGGGACTGGCTGAAATCACTGCCGACCGCATCGGCCAGGGTAGCGCGCTTACCGGTATCGCTCATACGTACCGTATGCAGGGCGATTATGACCGGGCGCGCGGTTCTTTCCATGAGGCCCTTGGCCTCGCCGACACCATCGGCGATCGCCTCCGTCAGACCGTCGCCCGCACCGGTATCGCTCACACGTACCGTGTACAGGGCGATTACGATCGAGCGCGCAGTTTCTTCCGTGAGGCTCTGGGGCTTGCCGAGACCATCAGAAACCACTACCAACAGGCCGAGGCCGTCACCGGCATTGCTCACACTTACCGCATGCAGGGGGACTATGACCGCGCCATGAACTATTACCGCAGGGGACTGGGTCTTGCCGAGAGGATTGGCGACCGCTACAGCCGGGCCGAGGCCCTCACGGGTATCGCTCACCTGCACCGTATGGAGGGCGATTATGTCCGGGCGCACGGTTTTTTTCGTGAGGCTCTGGATCTTGCCGAGGGAATCGGCGATCGCAACCAGCGGGCAGAGGTCCTCACAGGTATCGGCCTCGTATTTCAATCAAGCGGGGATACGGATCAAGCGCGGGCCTGCTACGAAAAGGCTCTTTCCCTGTCGCATGCCAGTGGTGCCTCCCACATGGTCATTTACCTGCAAGACCTGGTCAGGCTCCTCGGGGACGACTGAGCTGTTGGTGCTGACCTGATGGCCGTCGTGACGTAGTTCTGCCTCGTCCATCGGGACGGATACCGCTCATGAGCGGGGTCGGCGCCATCACAGCCGCCGCAGCGCGAACCAGAGGTCCATCCGGACGTCCGCCTCGTCCAGGTCCGCCTCCAGCAAGGTCGCGCAGCGGGCGATGCGCTGGCGCACCGTGTTGCGGTGGACCGTCAGGGCCACTGCCGTGCGGTCCCAGCTGCCGTGCAGGGAGAGCCAGGTGCGCAGTGTCTCGGTCAGTGCGGGGGAGCCGGCGATGGGGGCCAGGCGGGCACGGGCGTGGGCCGCCGCCTCTTCAGGAGGGACGAGCGCGGTGAGGGCGTCGGGGCCGGGATCGCGGTGGTGCACGAGGTCGGTGCGGGTGGCCTCCGCGTGGCGCAGCGCTCGCTCCGCTTGGGTGTCGGCCTCGGCCAGGGCGGCGGGGCCGACGGGGGCGCTCGCCCCGAGCGTCCAGCCCGGCTGGGCGGTGACCGGCCGGTCGGTGAGGACGCGGACGGTCGCGCCGTCCGTCTCCGCCAGCGCGCTGCCGAGCGCCGCGCCCAGCGCGGACGCGGCGAAGGGCGTGTCCCCGCCGTGGGCGTGCACGACGGTCCACGGCCCGGGGCCGAGCAGCGGCGCCGCCTCGGTGGGCGTGGCGCCCAGCAGCAGCCGTACGAGCGCCGCCGAGCGCGCGGCCTCCGCCGCGCCCTGGTGGGGCGCCGTGAGCAGCGACAGCAGGACGACGGCCGCTCCCGTGACGGTGTGGTCCCCGGCCTCCCGGCTTCCGGCGGCGACGCCGAGGACGAGGCCCTGGCCGCCGCCCAGCGCGTACGCGGCCAGGGGCGCGCCGCCGGCGGTGTCGGTGGCCGTCCCGTGCGGCGGGTTCACCACGCGGGCCAGCCGGGCCAGGGCCGTACGTGATTCCGGCCCCGGATCCCGGCCCGTGGCGTGCAACTCCGCGCCGTCCGGGGCGAACAGCACCGCGCGCCCGCCGAGCCGCACCGCGAGCTGGCGCAGCACCGCCGGGACCGGATCCGGCCGGGCGGCGGCGGCAGCGAGGCCCTGCTGGGCCTCGGTGACCCGGCGCAGCTCCCGGTGGCGGGCCTCGGCCATCAGCCGCCAGACTCCGCGCGCCACGGTGGTGAACGGGATGTGCCGGGGAATCTCCAGAAGCGGCAGCCCGTGCCGGTCGCACGCCTCGACCAGGCTCTCCGGAACCGTGTCGAACACCGGCGCGACCCCGAAGCCGAGCGCCGCCGCACCCGCTTCCACGACCCTCTTCACATAGGTCTCGGCGTGCGCGTCCGTGAGCTGCACGCCCGCCGTCAGCAACAGCTCACCCCCGAGCAGATACGGGTAGGGGTCGGCCATCTCCGAGGTGTGCACCCAGTGGACGGCCACACGCTCCGTACGGGCGTCCGGCAGCCCCGCGACGAGCCGCAGGCCGAGAGGGCCGTCCGCGAGCAGCGCGGCCAGCGGAACCGGCGGGGTGGGAGGCGGAGCAGAGGGTTCCGGCATGGACGGTCCATCCATCGACGGCCAAAAGAATGGATGAAACGTACACTTCAGCGTTCCTTTCCGGCCACCTACCGTCGACTCGCACAAGCCCCGGCACAGGCCGGACCCCCGGTACCCCCGGAGTCGATCAGGAGGAAGCCCCATGGCTGTGGACTACGCGGTGATCGTCGTCTATCTCGCCGGCATGCTCGCCATGGGCTGGTGGGGCATGCGCCGTGCCAGGTCCAAAGCCGATTTCCTGGTGGCGGGCCGCCGGCTCGGACCCGGGATGTACTCCGGCACGATGGCCGCCATCGTCCTCGGCGGAGCCTCCACCATCGGCGGCGTCGGCCTGGGCTACCAGTACGGCCTCTCCGGCGCCTGGATGGTCTTCACCATCGGCCTCGGACTGCTGGCCCTGTCGGTGTTCTTCTCCGCCCGCATCGCCCGGCTGAAGGTCTACACCGTCTCCGAGATGCTCGACCTCCGGTACGGAGGGCGCGCCGGCATCATCTCCGGGCTGGTGATGTGGGGCTACACCCTGATGCTCGCGGTCACCTCGACCATCGCGTACGCCACGATCTTCGACGTCCTGTTCGACATGCACCGCACCGTCGCGATCGTTCTGGGCGGCGCGATCGTCGTCGCGTACTCGACGCTCGGCGGCATGTGGTCGATCACGCTCACCGACATGGTGCAGTTCGTCGTCAAGACGATCGGCGTGCTGCTGCTCCTGCTGCCCATCGCCGTCGTCAAGGCGGGCGGCTTCGGCGAGATGAAGGCGCGGCTTCCCACGGAGTACTTCGACCCCCTGGGCATCGGCGGCGAGACGATCTTCACGTACGTGCTGATCTACACCTTCGGCATGCTGATCGGACAGGACATCTGGCAGCGGGTGTTCACCGCGCGCGGCGACTCCACCGCCCGCTGGGGCGGCACCGTCGCCGGTACCTACTGTCTCGTCTACGCGATAGCCGGAGCCGTCATCGGCACCGCGGCCAAGGTCCTCTACCCGAAGCTGCCGAGCGCCGACGACGCGTTCGCCACCATCGTCAAGGACGAACTCCCGCCCGGCGTACGGGGACTGGTGCTGGCCGCCGCCCTCGCCGCCGTCATGTCGACGTCCTCCGGCGCGCTCATCGCCTGCGCCACCGTCGCCAACAACGACATCTGGGCGCGGCTGCGTGAGCTGTTCGGGCAGCGGTCCGGCCGGCCGGACATGGCGGGGGAGCGGGACGAGGTACGGGACAACCGCGCCTTCATCCTGGTCATGGGCTTCGCCGTGATCTGCATCGCCATCGCGCTCAACGACGTCGTCGGGGCGCTGAACGTCGCGTACAACCTGCTCGTCGGCGGCCTCCTCGTCCCCATTCTCGGCGGCCTCCTGTGGAAGCGCGGCACCGTGCAGGGAGCGCTCGCCGCGATGGTCGTCGGCGGGCTGACCGTGATCTCCCTCATGGCGGCGTACGGCATCCTGGCCAACGAACCCATCTACTACGGACTGCTCGCCTCGCTCGCCGTGTACCTCGTCGTCAGCCTCCTGACGAAGCCGACGGACGCGGCCGTGCTGGCCGCCTGGCGCCGCCGCCTCGCCGGCGAGGGACCGGACGGCGCGGAGGACGCCGCCGGCGGAGGGGAAGCCGGTCCCCGGGAGCCGTCCGCCACCACCACGAGCAGCGGCTGAACACCGACCGGGCACGAGCGGAGCCCCGCCCACCGGCAGAGCCACTTCCGGCGCTGTCGGTGGCGCGGGGCATCCTGGACACGTACACGCATCACGAAAGGGCTCGACGAGCATGAGCAGCGCAACAGGACCCGACACCCCCGGCGCCCCGGCGGCCGAGAGCCGGGAAGACGGCCCGCGCGGGCCCGTCGACTCCTCCCGCGTGCCCCGGTTCGCGGGGCCCGCCACCTTCGCCCGGCTGCCCAGGCTGGACGAGGTCGGGGCCACCGACGTCGCCGTCGTCGGCGTCCCCTTCGACAGCGGCGTGTCCTACCGGCCCGGCGCCCGCTTCGGCGGCAACGCGATCCGCGAGGCGTCCCGCCTGCTGCGCCCGTACAACCCGGCCCAGGAGGCGTCACCGTTCGCGCTCGCCCAGGTCGCCGACGCCGGTGACATCGCCGCCAACCCGTTCAACATCAACGAGGCCGTCGACACGATCGAGGCGGCGGCCGACGGCCTGCTCTCCACCGGCGCGCGCCTGATGACACTCGGCGGCGACCACACGATCGCGCTGCCCCTGCTGCGCTCGGTCGCCAAGAGGCACGGCCCGGTCGCGCTGCTCCACTTCGACGCCCACCTGGACACCTGGGACACCTACTTCGGCGCCGAGTACACCCACGGCACCCCGTTCCGCCGCGCAGTCGAGGAAGGCATCCTCGACACAGAGGCCCTCTCCCACGTCGGCACCCGCGGCCCGCTCTACGGCAAGAAGGACCTCGACGACGACCACCGCATGGGCTTCGGCATCGTCACCTCCGCCGACGTCATGCGGCGCGGTGTCGACGAGGTCGCCGACCAGCTCCGGCAGCGCATCGGGGACCGCCCGCTGTACATCTCGATCGACATCGACGTGCTCGACCCGGCCCACGCGCCCGGCACGGGCACGCCCGAGGCCGGCGGACTCACCTCGCGCGAACTCCTCGAAATCCTCCGGGGGCTGGCCTCCTGTCACCTCGTCTCCGCCGACGTGGTCGAGGTCGCCCCCGCGTACGACCACGCGGAGATCACGTCCGTCGCCGCCTCCCACACGGCGTACGAACTGACCACGATCATGTCCCGCCAGATCGCGGAGGACCGCGCGAAGTGACACACGACCACCACCACGAGATCCCCCGCTACACCCCCGAGCAGACCGCGCGGGCACTGAACCCGCCCGCCGGGCGCAATGGCGGCGACCTCGTCGTCGAGACCCTGCACGGCCTCGGCGCCACCACCGTCTTCGGCCTGCCCGGCCAGCACGCGCTGGGCATGTTCGACGCACTGCGCCGCTCCGACCTGGAGTACGTCGGGCTGCGCGTCGAGAACAACGCCGGATTCGCCGCCGACGCCTACGGCCGCGTCACCGGCGAGGTCGCGCCCCTGCTGCTGTCCACCGGGCCGGGCGCCCTGACCTCGCTCGCCGCGCTCCAGGAGGCCGCGGCGGCGTCCTCGCCCGTCCTCGCTATCTCCAGCCAGATCCCGTCCGCGGGCCTCGGCGGCGGCAGGCACGGCTACCTCCACGAACTGCGCGACCAGCAGGCGTCGTTCCGCGACATCGTCAAGTCCGTCCACCTCGTCCGTACGGCCTCCCAGATCCCGTCCGCGATCGCCGCGGCCTGGGAATCCGCGCTCACCGCGCCGCACGGACCCGTCTGGGTCGAGATCCCGCAGGACGTCCTCCTGAAGGAGACGACGCTGCCACTGGTCACCGCCGTCGACGCCACCCCGCGCGAACTGCCGCCGCGCCCTGAGCTGATCGCCGTGGCGGCGCACGCCCTGTCCCACGCGGAGCGCCCCGTGATCATCGCGGGCGGCGGGGTCGTACGGGCGGACGCCGCCGGGAAGCTGCGGGCCCTCGCCGAGAAGCTGGCCGCCCCCGTCGTCACCACCTTCGGCGGCAAGGGCGCGTTCCCCTGGGAGCATCCGCTGTCGCTCCAGTCCTGGCTGGAGGACCGGCACACCACCGACTTCCTGGAGGACGCCGATGTGGTGCTGGTCGTCGGCTCCGGGCTCGGCGAGCTGTCCTCCAACTACTACACCTTCCGCCCGCGCGGCCGGGTGATCCAGATCGAGGCCGACCTCGGCAAGCTGGAGTCCAACCTCCCGGCCCTCGGCATCCACGCTGACGCACGGGAGGCCCTGTCCGCGCTCCTGGAATCGGTGACGGCACGCACCGACCCGGCGGCCGGCGAGTCCGCGCGGGACGCGGTCCGTACGGTGCTGGCGAAGGTACGCGAGCGGATCGACGCCCAGGACCTGGCACTGGAGCAGCGGGTGCTCGCCTCCGTACGAGAGGCGCTGCCCGCCACCTCCCCCAGCTTCTGGGACATGACGATCCTCGCCTACTGGGCCTGGTCCGCCTGGCCCGGCCCGATGCACTCCGGCCAGGGCGCCGGCGGTCTCGGCTACGGCTTCCCGGCGGCGCTGGGCGCCGCGGCGGCCGACGTCACCAGGCCCGTCCTCGCGGTCTCGGGCGACGGCGGCGCCATGTACTCGATCGCCGAGCTGGCCACGGCCCGGCAGTACGACCTCCCCGTCACCTGGCTGATCGTCGACGACGGCGGCTACGGCATCCTGCGCGAGTACATGACGGACGCCTTCGGCGAGACCACCGGCACCGAGCTGGCCCGCCCCGACTTCGTCGCACTGGCCGAATCCTTCGGGGTGCCCGCCGTCCGTACGACCCCCGAGGCGCTGCGGGACGACCTCGCGAAGGCCCTGGCGGCCCCCGGCCCGTCCGTGGTGGTGCTCCCGGCCCTCCTGAAGCTGTTCGCCCCGACCCACCTGCCCACGTAGCGGCCGTGCCGTCCCGGCGCCCCACCGCCCGGACCCGGTCATCGGTCCTAGGTCCTCCGGCGAGCGCATGGGACCAGCGACGGGTATTTGTTGCGGTGGGATGAAATCCGCACGTGGCCGCGTTGACGCCATCCGGCAGGTGGCCCACGGGGGACGCCCGCGTACCGAACGAGCGGCAGGGCAACGGGAGGCGGCAACAGTGGCGGCGGAGCGGACAGACCCGGAGCGTGCGAAGCCCGGCGAGAGCACGGCGGACGACCCGCGGACGGCGGGCTGGGCCCGGCGTCTCGTCGGGTACGCCTGGCGCTACCGGCGCAACGTGATCCTCGCCCTCGGCTCCTCCCTCGCCGGTATGGCCGTCATGGCCCTCGTCCCCCTGATCACCAAAGTCGTCATCGACGACGTCATCGGCACCGGCACCCGGTCCATCGCCGTCTGGACCAGCCTCCTGATAGCGGCGGCCCTCGTCATCTACGCCATGACGTACATCCGCCGCTACTACGGAGGACGCCTCGCCCTGGACGTCCAGCACGACCTCCGTACGGAGATGTACGGCACCATCGCGGGGCTCGACGGCCGCCGCCAGGACGAACTGTCCACCGGACAGGTCATCGGCCGCGCCACCAGCGACCTCCAGCTCATCCAGGGCCTGCTCTTCATGCTGCCGATGACCATCGGCAACGTCCTCCTCTTCATCATCTCCCTGGTGATCATGGCGTGGCTGTCGCTGCCCCTGACCCTCGTCGCCCTCGCCGTCGCCCCCGCCCTCTGGTACATCGCCCGCCGCAGCCGCACCCGGCTGCACCCCGCCACCTGGTACGCCCAGTCGCAGGCCGCGACCGTCGCGGGAGTCGTCGACGGATCCGTCTCCGGCGTCCGCGTCGTCAAGGGCTTCGGCCAGGAGGAGCAGGAGACCGGCAAGCTGCGCGCGGCCGGCCGCAAGCTGTTCGCCGGCCGCCTGCGCACCATCAAGCTGAACTCCCGCTACACACCCGCCCTCCAGGCCGTCCCGGCCCTCGGACAGGTCGCGATGCTCGCGCTCGGCGGCTGGCTCGCCACCCGCGGCCAGATCACCCTCGGCACGTTCGTCGCCTTCTCCACCTACCTCGCGCAGCTCGTCGGCCCCGTCCGGATGCTCGCGATGGTCCTGACCGTCGGCCAGCAGGCACGCGCGGGCGTCGAGCGGGTCCTCGAACTCATCGACACCGAACCGTCCATCCAGGACGGCACGAAGGACCTCCCCGCCGACGCCGAGGCGTCCGTCGAGTTCGACGACGTGACGTTCTCCTACGCGGACGGCCGCACCGTCCTCGACGGCTTCTCCCTGGAGATCCGCCCCGGCGAGACGGTCGCCGTCGTCGGCTCCTCCGGCAGCGGCAAGTCCACCGTGTCCATGCTCCTGCCGCGCTTCTACGACGTCTCCCACGGCGCCGTCCTCGTCGGCGGCCACGACGTACGCGAACTGACCCTCGACTCGCTGCGCGCCGCCATCGGGCTCGTACCGGAAGACAGCTTCCTCTTCTCCGACACCGTCCGCGCCAACATCGCCTACGGCAAACCCGACGCCACCGACGAGGAGATCGAGCGCGCGGTCCGCGCCGCCCAGGCCGACCGCTTCATCGCCGAGCTGCCCGCCGGCTACGACACCACCGTCGGCGAACAGGGCCTCACGCTCTCCGGCGGCCAGCGCCAGCGCATCGCCCTGGCCCGCGCGATCCTCACCGACCCCCGTCTGCTGCTCCTGGACGACGCCACCTCCGCCGTCGACGCCCGTGTCGAACACGAGATCCACGAGGCGCTGCGCTCGGTGATGGCCGGCCGTACGACGCTCCTCATCGCCCACCGCCGCTCCACCCTCGGCCTCGCCGACCGGATCGCCGTACTCGACGACGGACGCCTCGCCGACATCGGCACCCACGGAGAACTCCAGGAACGCTCCGCCCTCTACCGGCGCCTGCTCACCGACCCGGACGAACTCGGCGGCGTGTCCCCCGGCCACACCCCGGCCGTCGTCGCCTCCACGGCCGCCGAGGACGACCGCACCGTCCAGGAGGAGATGGACGCCGAGTTCGACGCCGAACGCGGCATCACCCCCACCCTGTGGGTTCGCGAGGAAGCGCCCCCGGAGGAGTCCGCCGCGCCCGGTGCCACCCCCGAACTCCTCGCCCAGGTCGAGGCGTTGCCGCCCGCCGACGACGTCCCGTCGATCGACGAGGCCCGCGCCGTCGGCTCCGAGTCGTCGTACGGGCTGCGCCGCCTGCTGCGCGGCTTCGGAGCGCCGCTCGCGGTCAGCCTCGCCCTCGTCGCCGTCGACGCGGGCATGGGCCTGCTGCTGCCGGTCCTGATCAGGCACGGCATCGACGAAGGCGTGGAACAGCTCGCGCTCGGCGCGGTCTGGGCCGCGTCCCTCCTCGGCCTCGTCGTCGTGCTCGTCCAGTGGACGGCCCAGATCGGCGAGACCCGGATGACCGGACGCACCGGCGAACGCGTCCTGTACTCGCTGCGTCTGAAGATCTTCGCGCAGCTCCAGCGGCTCGGACTCGACTACTACGAGCGCGAACTGACCGGCCGCATCATGACCCGCATGACGACCGACGTGGACGCGCTGTCCACGTTCCTCCAGACGGGACTCGTCACGGCCTTCGTCTCCGTCGTCACCTTCTTCGGCATCCTCGTCGTCCTGCTCGTGATCGACGTGGAGCTGGCGCTGGTCGTCTTCGCGACCCTGCCCGTGCTGATCGTCGGCACCGTCTTCTTCCGGCGCAAGAGCGTCAAGGCGTACGAGCTGGCGCGTGAGCGGATCAGCGTCGTCAACGCCGACCTCCAGGAGTCGGTGTCCGGGCTCCGTATCGTCCAGGCCTTCGGCCGTGAGAAGGACGGCGCCCGGCGGTTCGCCGACCGCAGCGACCACTACCGGCAGGCGCGCGTGCGCGGCCAGTGGCTGATCTCCGTCTACTTCCCGTTCGTCCAGCTGCTGTCCTCGGTGGCGGCGGCGGCCGTACTGATCGTCGGCGCGGGACGGGTGGAGGCCGGGACGCTGACGACCGGCGCGCTCGTGGCGTATCTCCTGTACATCGAGCTGTTCTTCGCGCCCGTGCAGCAGCTGTCCCAGGTCTTCGACGGCTATCAGCAGGCCACCGTCTCACTCGGACGCATCCAGGAGCTGCTGCGCGAACCGACGTCCACGGCGCAGGCGGCCGCACCGCTCGGCGTACCGTCACTGCGCGGCGAGATCGCCTTCGAGGACGTGCACTTCGCATACGGCAACCTGGAAGGCGGCCTGGCCGAGGGCGGCGGCGCCGGCGACCCGGACGAGGCCGTCGTCCTGGCGAAGGAACCTGTTCAGGAGGAGACCGCCCTCATGGGCGTCAACCTCCGTATCCCCGCCGGTCAGACGGTTGCCTTCGTCGGTGAGACGGGCGCGGGCAAGTCCACGCTCGTCAAGCTCGTCGCCCGCTTCTACGATCCGACGTCCGGTCGTGTCACGGCGGACGGCACCGACCTGCGCGACCTGGACATGACCGAGTACCGGCACCGGCTCGGTGTCGTACCGCAGGAGGCGTACCTCTTCGCCGGTACGGTGCGCGACGCCATCGCGTACGGGCGGCCGGGGGCCACCGACGCGGAGGTGGAGTCGGCGGCCCGCGCGGTCGGCGCGCACGAGATGATCGCCACGCTGGAGGGCGGCTATCTGCACGAGGTCGCCGAGCGGGGCCGCAACCTCTCCGCCGGTCAGCGGCAGTTGATCGCCCTGGCCCGCGCGGAGCTGGTCGACCCGGACGTCCTGCTCCTGGACGAGGCGACGGCCGCGCTCGACCTCGCCTCCGAAGCCCTGGTCAACCAGGCGACGGACCGGCTGTCGGGCCGGCGGACGACGCTGGTCGTCGCGCACCGGCTGACGACGGCGGCGCGCGCGGACCGGGTGGTCGTGCTGGACCACGGCCGGGTCGTGGAGGACGGTACGCACGGGGAATTGCTGGCGCTCGGCGGTTCCTACGCGCGGCTGTGGAACAGCTTCATCGGCGCGGCGGGGTCCGGCGCCGGGCCCGAGGCGGAGCCGGAGCGCGCCACCGTCGCGGGGGCGTGAGGACGGGAGCGGGACCGGCGGCCTGCCACTGAAGGGTGGGGGCGCCGTCCGCGTCGAGGGTCTCCGCCGGCAGGTCGGCGTAGTGGCGCAGGTCCTCGTGCCGGCCTACGAAGGAGGCGAAGTCCCGCATGGGGACGGCGAGCCGGAGCGTGGCGGCGCGTGTCCCCGGCGGGAGGGACGTGCAGGTGCCCTGTGCGCCCTCCCCAGGAGGTGAGTTCGTCCCGTCGTCCTCCGTGCCGAGGCAGCCGGCGAACAGGGCGCGGGCTGCCGCCCCCAGTCCACGGGCGGACCCTGTCCGGCGGCGCCGGGACCGCGCGCGGCGGCGGAGCGCGGTTCGTGCAGTTCACCGAGGACCCGGCCGAGGTGGCGGGCTGGGTCGCCCCGGTGACCTCCTCACCGGTGAGCAGGACGCTGTGGTCACCGGCAGGGGAGGGGACCAGCCGGCCGGTGCTGGGGGCACCGTGCGGCAGGACCGCTCCTCCCCTGCCGGGTGGCAGGTGGGCGGGACCCGGCCCAGTCGGCCGGCCGGGTCCACAGACGGGAGCCGAGCCGGTCGGGGACCAGGGCACGCAGCCGGGCATCGTCCGGCACCTTCGCCGAGGCGCCCTCTGTGGAAGAGTCGCCGGACGCCGAGAGCCGGGCGGGCAGCCGCCGTACGCCGTGGTGCGGTGGCGCGGGCCGGGTGAACTCCCGGGGGACACCGTGCAGTCGCCGCAGTGCCCGGCCCGCGTCCGCCAACGCTCCTGCGGAGAGGCGGAAGGCGGTGTCGTCGCCGGGCGGCGGCAGCCGGGCGACCGAGACGGGGCCGGGCACGCGGTAGGGCACACCGCCGCCCCCGGACGCCGCGTCCCACTCCCCGAGCGTGAGCCGGGCGCCGCGTCCGGCGCCGGAGCCCGCCGCCGCGAGCGCGGTGTCCACGCGCCGCAGGGCCGTGTGGACGGTGGGCGGGAGAGGGGTCTGCGGCCGGTCGTGGGCCGGTCCGGGGACGCGCTGCCGGCTGAACCGGACGTAGCCCTGGTACCGCACGGCGATCCGCAGATACCGGGTCCCGTACTCGCGTACGGTCACCGCCCCGGCGGCCCCCGCGGGCCGTACCGCCGCGGGGACCGCGACCCGGTCGGCCGCGGCGCCGACGGCGCTCCCGGCTCCCGGGGCCTGTGCGGCCTCCGCGGCCGACGGGGATTCAGCCACGGCCGGCCCGCCGCCGGACGGCCTCGACGATCTCCCGCGCGTCCGTGAGCGCCGCGACCGGGCCCTCGGTGAACAGCACGCCGCCGCAGTTGAGGATCACCTCGTCCACCCCGGCGTCCCGGTACTCGCCGAGCACGCCCGCGATGTGGTCCGCGGAGCCGTACACGTACGTCCCGCTGTCCACCAGGGCGACGGCTCCGGCCTGCGGGTCGGCCGGGTCGGCCGCGACTCCGGCCCGGCGCAGCATGTCCGTGTAGTGGTCGGCGGAGAGTTGCCCGGCGGCGGCGGTGTGCGCGAGGACGTACGGGTCCCGCTTCGGCCGGTCGACCGCGACATGGACGACGGTCGCGACCCGGCACCGGGAGTCCCGGCCCTTGGCGCCCTCGTCCAGCGCGGGTATCAGCGCGTCGGCGACATAGCCGGGCGGGGTCATCCAGGTGATGGCGACATCGGCCACACCGCCCGCGGTACGCGCCATGTTGGGGCGCAGCACGCCCACGCCGACCTCCACGCGCGGGTGCTCCATCGGCATCAGGCGTCCGCGCAGCGCGTGGTAGTCACCGGCGTGGTCGACGATCTCGCCGTCGAGGAGGGAACGGACCGTGCGGAGGTAGTCGGCGGCCATCGTGAGGGGGCTGTCGTACGGCCGCCCGTTCAGGCTCCGTACGAAGGCGGGCGCGCCGACTCCGTAGCCGGCCACCACCGGGTGACCCGTCGTCACGGACAGGGAGCGGGCCTGGAGGGCCGCCTCGTAAGGATGGCGCAGCGGCATCAGGGTCACGCTGGTGCCGACCGGGACGCGTACGCCGGCGCCGGCCAGATGCGCGAACACCTGGTGCGTCTCCACCTTGAGCGACTGGCCCATCCATACGCGGCGTGCGTCGCCGTCGCGCACCAACTCCGCGTAGGGACGCACGGTCTCCGTGGTGTCCGGCATGCTCGGTACGAGGATGCTCGGCAGCGTGGACCGGTCGGAGGCGTCGGTGGTCACGGGGCAGCACACCTTCCCCTGACGGCTGTGGCGATCGCTCCGGCCGTGCTCATGACCGCGTCCGTGCCCGTGCTCGTGCGGTCTTCCCGAGTCCGACCGTGGAGACGGAACTCCGCGGATCGAGCGGCGCTGTCCGGCCGATCCCCGCCGCCGCCCGGACGACGGCCGGCAGACGGCCGTTCGGGCTCCTCCTCCGCCTCGACCTCACAGCCCGACCGGATGTCGTCGAGCATCCCGAACACCAGCAGGCACTGCTCCTCGTCACCGCCGAGGAATTCCGGTCGGGGGAAGGGAGATCGGCCGCGATCCATCAACTGCTCGAATGCCATGAGCCGCTGATATCGCTTCAGGTATTCCTTGGGATTCTCCTTGAGGCGCTTCACGAATACCGCGTTGTTGGTGTCGGTTTCGCCGGACCAGTTGTCGTTACGGCCTGGACGGGAGAAGACCTCCGAGGCGTCGGGTGAATCCAAGTGGAGCCGGACGAGGGGCTGTTCGACCGATGCGTCCACAGGGCTGTCGGCAGCCGGCACGGGAGAGCGGCCCCGCGGGTATTGAGTCTCTTCGCCTGCCACATGCGTTTTCTATCGCGGGTGGCCGCCGGTGGACAACGAATTGACCGCCATCGGCCACCCTCTGCCGGGGCGTGGCGTGACGGGTGAACGCGCGGGTCCGCCGCGCCGTCCCGGACGGGCGGCGAGCGGGCCGTTCGAGGGAGCCCGGCGCCGTACGGCCACGGGGGCCGTCGCACGGTCGTTCCAGGGGTCGTACGAACGCGGACGGCGCGCGGTCCGCGCACCCTCGGTGCGTCGGCCGAACGCCGTGACCTGTCTTTCGTCCGACCGCCCACGCGGGCCAAGCAGGGAAAACCGTACCCGCGTGGGTGATCGTGCGAGGTTCGGGCCGGGGAACGGCGGCCGGTGACGATTCCTCCGCTAACCGTCACACGACTACGCCGTTCGTGGTGCCGACCTGTTCGAACCGGCATTTCTGTTGTTCTCGTCGCCCGCGTGTGGGGTGGTGCTTCGTGGTGCTGTCACGCGTGGTGCTCGTCGCGCTTGTCCTGCTTGTTTCGCGGGCGCTTATTTCTGGATGGGGCGGGAGTCAGACGATTCTTCGCCTTACCGCCCACACGACCGCTTCGATCGGCGTTTCGACGTCGACGCGTTCGCATATGGTCCGCAGTTTACGGCGCAGAGTGCGGTCGCTCATTCCCATCCGGCGTGCGACCTGCGCCATGGTGCAGCCCTGCGAGACGAGTTGAAGGATTCTCAAGTGATCATTTTCCAGTCCGAGGTGGGGGGCTCTGAGGACACTTCGTGGATTCACCTGTATCAACCTCACGGTCGTCCGGCGGTGAGGCGCCGGATTCCGAGGTGCTCGACGGCCTGAAACAACAAGCTCGTTCACAGTGCTGCCGCCGGAAGAGCTGCTTATCCGGTTCCGGTCGAGCGCGGTCCGGGAAGTTCGGATTCTCGGTCTATGCGTCAGTCAATTGTTGCCCCCGTTTCCCTCATCGGACCGGAGTGGTCATCCGATCCGTCCGCCTGTCACGGGGGAGTCGGCTCCCCCTGTGGTCGAGTGGGGCGAGGCGTCGGCCACCCGCGGCCATGACACCTCTCCACCTCGCCTCCACTTCGTATGTTCAAACGGTCCGGTGGGGGAGGTGAACAGGGTGGGATGTGATCGCCCTGTGCGGTCGACTCGTCACAGGTCGGTCCGAGGGGTGCCCGCACGGTCTCCCAGCTTCACTTTTGTGCCCTGGAGCGGGGCGTTCGGGGGTGGTGCGACACGCCCGGAATATGTGATGCAGATCACAGCATCCTTTGGGGGTGGTCGTGAGTCTCCTCGGTGTCGTGATGTTCGGAAGGTCGTGAATGGGTACCTCCATGGGGTGTGTGCCGGACCTCGCGGCGGGGTGGTGCCGTGCTCCGCCGGGGCCGCCGCGAGGGTCGCCCGGACGGTCCCCGTGAGGGTCGGACGTGCCACCCGGACCTCCCGTTCCACGAGGGGAGAAGTGATGCCGGGGCGGCCAATTGAGGCCGTCCGGGGCAGGGTTGATAAATGGCCGAATGGCTCGATGGAAGGCGTTCGAGTGTGGGTCCGATGATGTCATTCCGGACATGGCAAGGCGCCGCGCCGGTTACGCCGGGGAAAGGCGATGTCCTCGTTGTGTCAGCGGTGTTAAGCGTTCGTGGAGGTGGGACGACTCCCCTTCGAAGGTGGTCGGGAATTGCGGTCACGAGGCGCCGGTGACCCCTTCTGCTTTCGGGTTCTGATCACTCTCCACTCTCCCTTCACGTCTCCTTCGTTCCCTCTCCGCGTTTCCTCTCCCGGGATCTCCTCGACCCTCCTCCTCAACTCGGTTCGGGGGTCTGCCTCTTGGGCCCGCCTCCGGGCCGCCTCCCGCGCCGGCCCGCGCCCCGGCCGGGGCGGCCGGGGCGCGGACGCGGCAGGGCAGGCGCCGTGTCCGGCTGTGTTGTCCGGGTGCGACGCCTCGTGGGGGCTGGCGGCGCGGGCACCTCCCCGGCTAGGTTCGCGAGCGTCTGTCATGAACACAGGGAGTGTGAATGCGCAAGGCGCTGAGATGGCTGCTGTCGCTCGTACTGCTCGTCGGTACGCTGGGCGCGGCCGGCGCGGCAACAGCCGCCGACGGGAACGCGGGATCCGCGGCCCCCGACATCAAGGACCAGATCCTCGACATCCCGGGGATGAGCCTGATCGAGGAGAAGCCGTACCCCGGTTACCGATACTTCGTCCTCAACTACACCCAGCCCGTCGACCACAAGCGACCGTCGAAGGGCACCTTCAAGCAGCGCCTCACGCTGCTGCACAAGGACACCAGCCGCCCCACCGTGTTCTTCACGAGCGGGTACGGCGTGTCCACCAACCCGAGCCGCAGTGAGCCGACACGGATCATCGACGGCAACCAGGTCTCGCTCGAATACCGCTTCTTCACGCCGTCCCGGCCCGACCCGGCCGACTGGTCCAAGCTCGACTACGAGCAGGCTGCGGCCGACCAGCACCGGATCTTCGGCGCGCTGAAGAAGATCTACCCGCAGAAGTGGCTCGCCACCGGTGGTTCGAAGGGCGGCATGACCGCCACGTACTACGAGCGCTTCCACCCCCGGGACATGGACGGCGTCGTCGCCTACGTCGCGCCCAACGACGTGGTCAACAAGGAGGATTCCGCCTACGACCGCTTCTTCGAGAAGGTCGGCACCGCGGAGTGCCGCGCCAAGCTCAACGGCGTGCAGCGCGAGGCGCTGATCAGGCGCGAGCCACTCCAGAAGATGTACAAGACGTGGGCCGCCGCCGAGGGCGCGACGTTCACCACCGTCGGGTCGCTCGACAAGGCGTACGAAGCCGTCGTGCTCGACTTCGTCTGGGCCTTCTGGCAGTACAGCCTGGAAGCCGACTGCGCGGACATCCCGCCGGCCACCGCGTCGGACGAGGAGATCTACAACATCATCGACGCGATCTCCGGCTTCTCCTTCTACACCGACCAGGGTCTCGCCCCGTACACGCCGTACTACTACCAGGCCGGCACCGAACTCGGCTCACCCGCCATCAAGCTGCCCCACCTGGGCAACCTGAGCCGCTACGGCTACCAGCCGCCGCGGAACTTCGTCCCGCGCGAGATCCCCATGAAGTTCAGGCCGTGGGAGATGGCGTCCGTCGACAACTGGGTCCGCCGCAACGCGAACCAGATGATGTTCGTCTACGGCGAGAACGACCCGTGGGGTGCCGAGCGCTTCCGTCCCGGCCGCGGCTCGCACGACAGCCACGTGTACACCGCGCCGGGCGCCAACCACGGTGCCAACGTCGCCGGTCTCGTGGCCGACGAGCAGGCGGAGGCCACGGCCCGGATCCTCGCCTGGGCGGACGTCGCACCGGCGACCGTGCAGCAGGACGCCGCCAAGGCCAAGCCGCTGGCCGCGTACGACGCGAAGCTCGACAAGCAGAACATGGAGCGGATGCCGACGCTGCGTCCGTAACCCGCGAGCAGGGGACCGCCACCGGCGCAGACAAGGGGGGCGCACCGGTGGCGGTTTGCTGCCCGGACGCAGGCGGCCTGGAGAGGGGAGCCGGCGATCGTAGCCAGTGAGTACGAGAGCCGACACCGCGCTGCGGAGAGTCGACGGGAGCCTATGGAAGAGGACGGCTGAACGCTGCCGGAAGTTCCCAGGAAGCGAAGATTCCGCCTATTTCATCGAAAAGGCGCGGTAAGCCGAACGGGGAACGGCGTCCGCCGCCGACGGTGCCGGTCCTGCCGCGGTCGCGCCGGCCCTACGGCTACGCGACCGTTCACCACCGGACGAGCAACTGCCGCATGACTCGCCGGAGTTCTGCCGTACGCGCTCTCCGCCGGCGGTCCTGTCTCGGGGCTCCTCGGGTCTTCGGTCAGTGTCCCCGCGCCGGCAGCGCCTCCAGATACTCGCGGCCGGGGATCAGCAGATCGGGGAGGTCCGCCGCGTCCGGGTACCAGCGCTTCTCGTACTCCCAGCAGAGCCACCCGTCGTCACCGTCCCCGGCGAACAGTCCGACACACTCCTCCAACGGCAGGACTCCCGCGCCCAGCGCCAGCGGTGTGGTGTCCTCCGCCGACGCGATGTCCTTGACCTGTACGTAGCCGAGGTGGGGCGACAGCGACGCATGGCTGGTGACCGGGCGCTCCCCGCCGAGCCAGGTGTGCATCACGTCCCAGAGCGCCCCCACCTGCGGGTGGCCGACAAGACCGAGAATGCGGATCGCGTCGGCGCCCGTGCGGTGGGAGTCGTGCGTCTCCAGGAGGATCCGCACCCGCGACTCCGCGGCGAGGGGCGCCGCCGAGGCCAGCCGGCGGGCGGCCGTCGCGTCGGCCGCCTCCGGGTCCTGCTCGCCGCCGCCCGGGAAGACCCGTACGTACGACGCGCCCAGGTCGCGCGCCAGCCGGATCAGTTCGTCGAGCTCCTGGCTCAACTGCTCCTCGTCACCGCCTTCGGCGGCCACCCGCACATAGCCCGCGACCGCCAGGATCTCGACCCCGTGACGCTTGAACTCGTCTACCACGGCGGCCCGTTCCCGCGCACCGATGCCGGGGTGCACCGGCTCCTCCGGATGGGCGCGCAGCTCCACGCCCTGGTAGCCGGCCCCACTGGCGAGGGCGGCGACCTCGGGGATGGGGAGGCCGGGGACACCGAGGGTCGAGAAGGCGAATTTCACTCCGGGTTCCTTTCACGAGGGAGAGCGTGCGACGGACTCGTCGACGAGCGGGAGCCGCCAGTCCTGGCCGACCAGGTCCGCTCCGTAGGAATGGTGCGGTTTCTCGGCGACGAGACTGAACCCCGCCCGCACGTACAGCTTGCGGGCGGCGGCCAGCAGGTCGTTGGTCCACAACACCACCTCCCGATACCCCGCATCGCGGGCGAAATCCACAACGGCCCCGACCATTCGCTCACCCAGGCCGTGCCCGCGCGCCTCGGGCTCGACCAGGAGCAGCCGCAACCGCGCGGCCCCCGGCGTCTCGTCGTCCCGCACACACATCACCGAGCCGACCGCCCGCCCGTCGAGTTCGGCTATCCACACCCGCTCCCGCCGCTCGTCGTGGTCCGCGGCGAAATCCGCGACGATCCTGGCGACCAGACCCTCGAAGGTGGCGTCCCACCCGTACTCCGCCGCGTACACCGCGCCGTGCCGCTGCACGATCCAGCCCAGGTCGCCCGGGACGGGATCGCGCAGCACAGGCCCTTCGCGGCGGGCGGCCGCCCGGCCGCCGGCCGCGGGGGTCTCGCCCGCGCTCAGTATTTCCCTGGCCGTCCGCAACGCCTCCACGAGGCGCGGGCGTTCGTCCGGCTCGACCCGGTCCAGCAGGGTGCCGACAGCCTCCCGCGCCCGCTCGTCGAGCAGTGCGGCGGTCCCACGCCCCTGCCGCGTCAGGGTGATCCGCTGCCGCCGGGCGTCCTGCTCCGACGGGGCGCGCTCAACCAGCCCGTCCCGCTCGAACTTGGTCAGCATTCTGCTCAGATAGCCCGCGTCCAGCGACAGCTCGGCACGGAGCTCCGCCGCGTCCGTACGTGGCGCGTGCGCGAGCTCGTACAGCAGCCGCGACTCGGTCAGCGTGTACGGCGTGTAGAGGTGTTTGCCGTAGTTCAGCGCGCCGATGAGGTTGGTGTAGAAGCGGTTGAACGCGCGGATCTCTTGAATGCTCATGGCCCCCCGACCCTTCGCCCATTCATTTTTTCCTTGACTGAGTCAACGGTACGCCGGGATCGCCAAGATCGGCAAGACGCTCGATCGGGT
>NZ_JAAPBF010000049.1 GCF_022695985.1 Streptomyces sp. NP-1717
ATTCGTGGGTGGGATCACGCTGGTGAAGGACGACGAGCAGGCCGCCGTGCCCGCCCCGGCCGCGACCGAACCGCCCCCACCTACCACCGGCGCCGCCACCCCGGGCGGGGAACTCTCCCCCCGCCGGGTGCGGTTGGTCTTCACCGGCCTCATGCTCGCGCTGCTGCTCGCGGCGCTGGAGCAGATGATCGTCGCCACCGCCCTGCCGAAGATCGTCGGGGAGCTGCAGGGCCTCGACCGGATGCCCTGGGCCATCACCGCCTACCTGCTGACCTCCACGATCGGCCTGCCGATCTACGGCAAGCTCGGCGACCTCTTCGGCCGCAAGGGCGTCTTCCAGTTCGCCATCGTCGTGTTCGTCGTCGGATCGGCCCTGGCCGGCTGGTCGCGCACCATGAACGAACTCATCGCCTTCCGCGCCCTCCAGGGCGTCGGCGCCGGCGGACTCATGATCGGCGTCCAGGCGATCATCGCCGACATCGTGCCGCCCCGTGAACGCGGCCGCTACATGGGCCTCATCGGCGGCGCGTTCGGTCTCGCCTCGGTCGCCGGACCGCTGCTCGGCGGCTTCTTCACCGACCACGTCTCCTGGCGCTGGTGCTTCTACTTCAACGTGCCGTTCGGCCTCGTCACGCTCGCCGTCGTCACCGTCGTACTCAGACTCCCCAAGCCCAGCGGCAAGGCGCGGCTCGACGTCATGGGCGCGGTGCTGCTCGCAGCCGCCTCGACGTGCCTGGTCCTGCTGACCAGTTGGGGCGGTACGGAGTACGAGTGGGGCTCGCGCGAGATCCTCGGCCTCGCCGCCGGCGCCGTCGTGACGGCCGTCCTGTTCGTGGTGGTCGAGCACTTCGCGCCCGAACCGATCATCCCGCTGCGGCTGTTCCGCGACTCGATCTTCAACATCACCGGACTCGTCGGCGCGGTCGTCGGCATCGCGCTCTTCGGCGCCGCCAGCTATCTGCCGACCTTCCTCCAGATGGTCGACGGCGCCTCGGCCACCGAGTCCGGCCTGCTGATGCTGCCCATGATGGGCGGCATCGTCGCCGCCTCCGTCGTCTCCGGCCAGCTCATCAGCCGCACCGGCCACTACCGGATCTACCCCATCCTCGGCAGCGCCGTCTCCGCCGTCGGCATGTGGCTGCTGTCCCGGCTGGAGACCGGCACGTCCCGGCTCGAATACAGCCTCTGGCAGGCGGTCCTCGGCATCGGCATCGGCCTGGTCATGCCGGTCCTGATCCTCGCCGTGCAGAACTCGGTCCAGCCCTCCGACCTCGGCACCGCCACCAGCGCCAACAACTACTTCCGGCAGATCGGCGGCAGCGTCGGCGCCGCCATCTTCGGCACGCTCTTCGCCGACCGGCTCACCGACGCGCTCGTCGAGCGCATCCCGTCCGGCGCCGGGCTGCCCAGCGCCGAATCCATCACACCGCAGATGGTGCACGCGATGCCGCCCGAGCTGCGCGACAGCTACATCCAGGCGTACGCGGACGCGATGCCGCGGATCTTCCTCTATCTCGTGCCGGTGCTTCTGCTCGGCCTGCTCATCGCCTGCTTCCTCAAGGAGAAACCGCTGGTGTCCCACAACGCCTCCGCCGCCGAGTCCACCGCGTCCCGGCCCCGGAAGAGCCTGCCGGTGCGGACATCGGCTCCGCTCACGGCGAGCTGGGCCAGCGCGGTGAGGAGACCGGACAGTCCGCCGCCCCGCCCGCCGTCGAGCGGAATCGTGCGGTGGGGACGGTCACCGAGGACGGCCGAGACCAGCCGGCTCAGCACCCGGCCCGGCCCGACCTCGGTGAACACCCGGGCACCGGCCGCGTACATGGCCTCGATCTGCTCGGCGAACCTGACGGGCGAGCCGATCTGCGCGGCGAGCCCCGCCCGTACCCCGGCGGGATCCGCCGGATAGGGCTCGGCCGTGCGGTTGGCCCATACGTCGAACGCGGGCGGATAGACGGTCAGTTCGCCCAGGCGCTCGGCGAAGGCCTCGCCCGCGCCCGCGAGCAGCGGACTGTGGAAGGCGCACGCCACCTGGAGCGGTTTGACGGAGTGTCCGGCGTCCCGAAGCCGCGCGACGGCCGCGGCCACCTGCTCGGTCGGTCCCGAAATGACCGTCTGGGTGGGCGAGTTACGGTTCGCGGCCACCACCTCACCGGCGAGACCGGCCAGCCGCAGCACCTCGTCCACCTGCTCGGGCGACGCGGTGACGGCGGCCATCGTGCCGGGGTCACCGCCCGCCGTCCGGGCCAGGATGGCCTCGGCGCGCTCGGCGCTCGCCATGATGACGTCCTGCGGGGAGAGCGCTCCGGCCACTCCGAGCGCGACCAGTTCGCCGTAACTGTGTCCCGCCGCCATGGCCGGACGTACGCCGACGGAGGCGAGCAACTCGGCGGCGGCGAGTTCGACCATGCCCAGCGTGGGCTGGGCGACGGCCGTGTCGGTGATACGGGCCAGCTGATCCGCCCTGCCCTGCTCGCCGAAGGCGGCCGGGGGATGGAGGACATCGGCCCAGCGCGCGCCGAGCTGGAGATGGCGCTGCAACTCCGGGAAGGCGACGAAGAGTTCGGCGAGCATGCCCGGACGCTGACTGCCCTGTCCGGGGAAGAGGAACGCCAGTTTCCCGTCGTCGGTCCCGGCTCCCTGAGCCGTCCCGGCGGTCTCGGCCGCGTGGATTCCCGCCTCCGGTGCGTGCTCCCCCTCGGCCGCGCGGCGCAGCAGTTCGGGCAGCTCGGCGAGGCTGTCCGCCACCACGGCGATCCACACGCGCTCGCCACGGACCGCGCCCCGGTCGCTTCGCTGTGCGGCGCTACGCGCGTAGTCGCGCAGTCTCCACCGGCCACCCTTGGCGAGGAGGTCCTGAAGGGCTCGGACCGACCGCCGTGCGGCCTCGGCGTCCAGGCCCCGGAACGTGAGGAGTTCGGCCGGCCAGGTGTCGAGGGCATGCGTGGGTGGCGCCTGGGTGTACGCGCGTAGAACGGCGTGGAAGTTGGTGCCGCCGAATCCGAAGGCGCTGACTCCCGCGACACGCTCAGCGGGCTCCACCGCCCACGGCGTCGCCTTCGTGTGGAAGACGAACGGGCTGCTCGCCGACTTCCAGGCGGCGTTGGGCTCCTTCAGATGCAGGGTCGGCGGCTTCACGCCGTGGTAGAGCGCCAGGGTCACCTTGATCAGTCCGGCGAGCCCGGCGGCGCACTTGGTGTGCCCGATCTGGGACTTGACCGAGCCGACCGCGCAACTGGCCACCTCCGCACCGGCCTCGGTGAACACCTCGGTGAGCGTGCCCAGTTCGGTACGGTCCCCGACGACGGTCCCCGTGCCGTGCGCCTCGACCAGCCCCACATCGGCGGGCGAGACACCGGCGTTGCGGTAGGCGCGGGTGAGGGCGGCGTGCTGGCCCTCCGGACGCGGCGCGGTCAGTCCGAGCGCGCGGCCGTCGCTCGCGCTGCCCACTCCGTCGATGACGGCGTACACCCGGTCGCCGTCGCGCTCGGCGTCGGCGAGGCGCTTGAGCACCACGCAGGCGACACCCTCGCCGAGGGCGATGCCGTCGGCGGCGGCGTCGAAGGTGGCCGAGCGTCCCGTGGGGGAGAGCGCGTGCACGGACGAGAACAGCAGATAGTCGTTGATGCCGTTGTGCAGGTCGGCGCCGCCGCACAGCACCATGTCGCTGGTGCCCGCGACGAGTTCCTTGCAGGCGACGTCCACGGCGGTGAGCGAGGAGGCACACGCGGCGTCGACGGTGTAGTTGGCGCCGCCGAGGTCGAGCCGGTTGGCGACGCGCCCCGCGATGACGTTGGCGAGCATCCCGGGGAACGAGTCCTCGGTGAGCCGGGGCAGTTGCTCGTCGAGCGCGGCCGGGATCTCGCCGATGTAGCCGGGCAGCACCGTACGCAGCGTCGTCGCGTTGGACAGGTCGCTGCCCGCCTCGGCGCCGAACACCACCGACGTACGGGCGTGGTCGGTGCCCTTCGCGTCGTACCCCGCGTCGGCGAGCGCGCGCCGCGCGGCCTCCAGGGCGAGGAGCTGGACCGGTTCGACGGCCGCGAGCGAGGCCGGCGGAATGCCGTAGCGCAGCGGGTCGAACGGGATCTCCGGCAGGAAGCCGCCCCAGCGCGAGGGGGTGCGCTCGCCGTCGCCGTCGGGCGCGTAGTAGCGCTCCTGGTCCCAGCGCTGGGCCGGGACCTCGGTGACGCAGTCCTTGCCCGCGAGGATGTTGGCCCAGAAGTCCGCCAGGTCGGGCGCGCCGGGGAACATGCCCGCCATGCCGACCACGGCGACCCGCAGCGGCTCGGGAGCCGGCCGCTCCTCGGCGGCGCCGATGCCGAGCGGACCGCGCAGCTCGCCGGCCCTGACGCGCAGTCGGGCCGCGGCGCCCTCGGTCACCGAATGGTGCAGCGCGGCGACGGTGGTGACCACGTCCCGCAGGACCACGACCTCACCCGCCATGAACATGCCCTCGTCGGCCTGCCGGGTCTCGTCGACGGCGAGCAGGTCGTCGCCGACGCGCTCGATGCCCTTGCTGGCGAGCCGCAGCCGGCCGACATTGAACCGCTCCAGCCGCTCCCAGATCTCCCGGTCGGGCACGCCCTGTTCGCGCAGCTCGTCCTTGAGGGCGGTGAAGTCCTCGCTGATGGCGCTGCGTGCGCACCGGGTGGCGTGACCGGGGGCGGTCTCCAGCAGATCGGTCCGCTCGGCGTCGAGGATCCGGCGCTGGAAGAGCGGCTGGATGGCGCCGCCGCGTACGGCCTCCTCGGTGAACAGGTAGGCCGTGCCCATGAGTACGCCGAAGGCGACACCCGCCCGGGTCAGCGGCGCCGCCAGGGCGGCGGCCATCGCGGCGGACCGGTCGTCGTGGATGCCACCGGCGAAGAGCACGGTCAGCTCGGCGGCCGTCTCCGCTCCGTCCTTGGCACCCCCCTTGGCTCCGGCCTCGGCCTCGGCGAGGAATTCGAGCAGGACCTCGGTCTGCGCCTCCCACAGCGGGAAGCTGTTGCGCGGCCCGACATGGCCGCCGCACTCGGCGCCCTCGAAGATGAACCGGCGCGCGCCCGCCGCCAGGAACTGCCGCAGCAGTCCGGGGGAGGGCACATGCAGGAAGGTCGTGATGCCCTCCGCCTCCAGCGCGGCGGCCTGGGCCGGCCTGCCGCCCGCGACGATGGCGTGCGTGGGCCTGAGCTCCCGTACGACGTCGAGCTGCGCGGCCTTGATCTCCTCGTCGGCGAAACCGAGGATTCCGACGCCCCACTTGGCGTCGCCGAGCGCGTCGCGGGTGTGCCGCAGCATCGAGCGGGTCCGGTCGGCGTTCGCCAGGGCGAGCGCGAGGAACGGCAGACCGCCGTCGGCCGCGACGGCCGCCGCGAAGGCGGGCTCGTCGCTGACGCGCGTCATCGGCCCCTGGGCGATGGGCAGCCGGGTGCCGAGTGCGCGTGCTCCGGCCGACCCGGCGGCCAGCGCGGCGGCCGGCGCGTCGTCGCCGAAGGCTTCCGCCATGGCGGTCCCGATGCCGCGTACGGCCTCCGCCACCGTGGTCCAGCGCTCGGCGAACGAGGCGGCGAGAAAGGCGTCCTGGCCGAGCGGGACGAACTGGGTCCGGAGATCGTCCGTACCGATCCGGGCGGCGAACTCGGCCTGGTCCGAGGGGAGTTCGGGGGCCCCGGGGCCACGGCGGCGCAGAACGCGCGTCCCGTGGTGCAGCACGGTCTCCGAGCCGTCGAGCCCGGCCAGCACGCCGGCGAGTTCAGTCGGCAGTCCCGCCTCGTCGAACAGCGCGAGCTGGGTGTCGAGCACGACACCGGCCGCGCCGCCGGCGACGGTCGCCGCCGCGGTGTGCGGGCCGATGCCGCCGCAGGCCCAGACGGGCAGGTCCAGGGCGGGTTCGGCGAGCACCTGCTGGAGAAGGACGAAGGTGCTCAGCTCGCCCGCGCGTCCGCCGCTCTCCGAGCCGCGCACGATCAGTCCGCAAGCCCCGGCCTCGGCCGCGCTCAACGCCTCGGCCAGGCAGGTGACTTCGACCAGGACACGGTGGCCGGCGAACTCGGCGGGCGACCGCGAGGGGTCGGCGAGGAGCACCGTGTCCACGAGTTCGGGCAGCTCACCGGCGGTCGCGGAACAGCCCTCCCGTACGCGGACGCCGAACGGCACGGACGACCAGCGGCAGGTCCGGTCGAGCAGGTCGACCACCTCGCGGGGGTCCTCGACGGGGAGTTCGAGGACACCTGTCGCGCCGGCGGCGGCGGCCGTGGCTGTCAGTCGTGGGGACGGCCGTTGAAGAGGGTTGATCACGATGACCGAATGCGGCAGGGAAAAGTCGTTGGACCAGGAGGGTCCTGGAGTCCGCATGAACTCTCCAGTTGCGGGGGGCAGTTGTGGGGATTGGCAGTTAAGTAGCCGCGCTTCCCCAGAGTCAACCGATCGCAGAGAGTCACCGTCCCCATTTTTCGAACATCTGTGCGTCTTTGATGCCTGGTGGATTCGGTCGGGCGGGGGGTTGGGAGCCGTTTTTCATATGTGTCATCCGCGGATCATGTCGTTGATATCGACCTGACATGCTCGCGGAACGTTCGGCGTGCGCCCGCGCCAGAGGCTGTGCTTCAGATCACAATAACTTTCTCGATGGGTGTCCGCTTTCGGCCTTATGGCTACGCAGCGTGATGAATTTCCGGCGAGTCGGCCCGATGGCCTTCATGGGTCGGTTTCGGCAGTTCAGCGGCGCGAAACGGCCGGTGGCGGCGCTTCTGGAAACCTTCTTTCGCAGCGTTTCGACACTCAATGTCCACAGAGAGACGAAAGATTGGCGACGGAGCGCAGCCGAGAACCACCCCGCCGCACCTCCGCGAGGGCCGCGCGCTCCCCACGACCTCACGTTCTTCCGCTCCCGCGCGTCTGCTTGATGAAGGCGAACGCGGTACGAGAGGGAGGCCGGGACCATGAACACGGACGCGGGCACGAGTGCGGACGCGGGCAGTCGAACGGACGTCCGCCACGCGGTCGTCGAGACGTCGCTCGGCGGGCTGACCGTGGTGGTGTCGGGCGGCGCGATCACCGGACTGTACTTCCCGCACCACTGGTACATGCCGTCCGAGGCGAGCCTCGGCAGGCGCGTCGACGCCCACGAGGACCCCCTGATCACCCTGGCCGCGACCCAGCTCGGCGAGTACCTGGACGGCGAGCGGACCGCGTTCGACCTGCCGACACGGACGCACGGGGACGCGTTCCAGGAGCGGGTCTGGGCGATGCTCCGCGAGATCCCGTTCGGCGAGACGACCACCTACGGCCAACTCGCCGAACGGCTCGGGAACAAGGCGCTCGCGCAGTCCGTGGGCCAGGCGGTCGGCCACAACCCGATCTCCATCATCGTGGCCTGCCACCGGGTGGTCGGCAGCAACGGCAAGCTCACCGGCTTCGCCGGCGGGCTCGAACGCAAACAGCGCCTCCTGGAGATCGAGGAGCCGCCGACCGTGAAGGAGGCCAGGCTCTTCTGAGCGCGGCTCACCGTACGCCGGACCTCACGTTCTCCGGGGCCCGGACGTCTACAGAATGATGGACATGAAGAAGCCTTTCGAGCGGGTGGTCGAGGAACACGCGGACACCGTGCTCCGGGTGTGCCGGGCGGTCGTCGGCGTCCACGACGCCGATGACGCCTGGTCGGAGACGTTCCTCGCGGCGATGCGCGCCTATCCGGACCTGCCGGACGACGCCAACGTGGAGGCGTGGCTCGTGACCATCGCCCACCGCAAGGCCATCGACCTCACCCGCGCCGGGCGGCGGCACGCGGTCCCCGTGGCGGACCTGCCCGAGCGGCCGTCGACCGTAGGACTGCCCGGCGGGACCGACCACGACCTGTGGCGAGCCGTCAGGGCACTGCCCGGGAAACAGCGGCAGGCGGTGGCGTACCACCACTTCGCCGGACTGCCGTACCGGGAGGTCGCGGAGATCGTCGGCGGCACCCCGGAGGCGGCACGGCGCGCCGCCTCCGACGGCATCAAGGCGCTCAGAACGACGCTCGCGGACCCGGACCGGGCCGCGTCCGCAGAAGCGGATACGGGCGCGGGCACCGGCGCGGGCACCGGCGCGCGCGGTCGGCCCGAACCACATGGACCGCGTGAGCCGGGCAGGCCGCGTGAGCCGCGTGAGTCACGTCAGAACGCGAAGCTGAAAGGAGCGACACCGTGAAGGACACCACCGGTGACCCGGACCTCTCCACCCTCCTCGCCCGCGCCACCGCGGACCCCGCGACCCTCGCCCGGCTCCACACCACGCTGGAGGACGCGGCCGGCCGCGACGGCCTGCTGGACGTCGCGTACACCGTCGTCGACAGCCCCGTCGGCCGCCTGCTGCTCGCCGCCACCGAGCGGGGCCTCGTCCGGGTGGCCTTCCACAACCAGGACCACGACAAGGTCCTCGACACCCTCGCCACGACGCTGAGTCCCCGGGTGCTGCGCGCTCCCAAGCGCCTCGATGACGTGGCCCGCGAACTCGACCAGTACTTCGCCGGCGCCCGCAGGACGTTCGACCTGCCCCTCGACCTGTCGCTGTCGCACGGGTTCCGGCAGTCGGTGCACCGCCACCTCCCGGAGATCGCCTACGGGCGCACGCTGAGCTACGCCGAGGTCGCACGCCTCGTCGGCAACCCGAAGGCGGTCCGCGCGGTCGGCACGGCCTGCGCGACCAACCCGCTCCCCGTCGTCGTCCCCTGCCACCGCGTGCTGCGCAGCGACGGAACGCTCGGCGGTTACGCGGGCGGCCCCGCCGCCAAGTCCGTCCTCCTGGATCTGGAGGCCGCGGCCCGGCACACCGGCGGGTGAGCCGCGCGGCCGGGGTCTTCGGCCGGGTCGGGTCACACGGCTGGCCGGACCCGGCCGAATGGCGTCTTTCGGACTGACACATCCCACCCCGCCCCTCCACAATGGCAGGCGCATGACATGCCATCACCGGGGAGGGAACATGAGTCCGCACCGCAACGAGAGACCGTTCCGAAGAGCGCTCCGCACGGCCGCGTCCGCCGTCGCGGCCCTGACCCTGCTGCTCGGCTGGTCCGCCGCCACCGGATCGACGGCGTACGCGCGGGAGGCAGGCGTCCCCGCCGCCACCGCGTCGACGGCCGCGACCGGCAAGGCCGTCGAGGTACGCGGCGGCAACGTCATCTACAGCAGCAGCGGAACCCGCTGCACCGTCGGCTTCAACGCCCGTACCAGCGCCACCTTCTTCGGCCTGGTGTCCGGGCGCTGCGCCCAGGGCTCCTCCAACTGGTACGCGGACGCGGCCCTGACCGTGTTCATCGGCACCACCGCCGGAGCGAGCTTCCCGGGCAACGACTACGCCCTCATCCGCTACATCAACAGCACGACGGTCACCTTCCCCGGCGAGGTCGCGCTCGGCGCCGGCGGCACGCAGGACATCACCCGCGCCGCGAACCCGACGGTCGGCCAGTCCATGTGCCACGTCGGCCGCACGACCGGCGTCCGCTGCGGCACCGTCACGGGCGTGAACCTGACGGTCAACTACCCCGAGGGCTCGGTGAGCGGACTCTTCAGGTCCAACATCTGCTCCGAGCCCGGTGACGCGGGCGGTCCCGCGTACTCCGGCACGACCGCGCTGGGCATCATCGTCGCCTCGTCCGGAAACTGCACGTCCGGCGGCGTCACCTACTACCAGCCGGTCGTGGAGTGGCTGTCGGTCTACGGGCTGTCCATGTACTAGGGGACCGCGGCGAGGTCTACCGCGGGCGGCGGCGAGCGGTGTCGCGTACGAGCGCCGGGCGCTTGTTGTCGAACTGCCAGTCCGGCACCAGATACCGCATCGCCGTCGCGTCGTCCCTGGCCCCCAGCCCGAGACTCCGGTACAGCTCGTGCGCCTCCTCCACCCGCTCCATGTCGAGCTCGACCCCGAGCCCCGGCCGGTCCGGCACCTGAAGCATGCCGTCCTCGATCTCGAACGGCCGGACCGTCAGCCGCTGGCCGTCCTGCCAGATCCAGTGCGTGTCGATCGCCGTGATGTCGCCCGGAGCGGCCGCCGCGACATGCGTGAACATCGCCAGGGACACATCGAAGTGGTTGTTGGAGTGCGACCCCCAGGTCAGCCCCCACGCCTCGCAGAGCTGCGCCACCCGCACCGAACCGTTCATCGTCCAGAAGTGCGGGTCGGCCAGCGGGATGTCGACCGCGTCCGCGCGTACGGCGTGCCCGAGCTGCCGCCAGTCGGTGGCGATCATGTTCGTCGCGGTACGCAGCCCGGTCGCGCGGCGGAATTCGGCCATGGTCTCGCGGCCCGAGTACCCGCCCTCCGCGCCGCACGGGTCCTCCGCGTACGCCAGGACGTCGCGCAACTCACGGCCCAGCGACACTGCTTCGGCCAGCGGCCAGGCACCGTTCGGGTCCAGGGTGATCCGCGCCTCCGGGAATCGTTCGGCCAGCGCCCGCACGGCCGCCGCCTCCTCGTGCCCCGGCAGCACACCGCCCTTGAGCTTGAAGTCCTGGAAGCCGTAACGGCGCCTGGCCGCCTCGGCGAGCCCGACGATCGCCTCCGGGGTCAGCGCCTCCTCGTCGCGCAGCCTCAGCCAGTCGTCCCGCGCGTCGCTCCCGTCGCGGTACGCCAGATCGGTACGCCCCCGGTCACCCACGTAGAAGAGATAGCCGAGAACGGGCACCCTGTCGCGCTGCAGTCCCTCGCCCAGCAGCGCGCCCAGGGGCAGCCCGAGGTGCTGCCCGAGCAGGTCGAGCAGCGCCGATTCGAGCGCCGTGACCGCGTGCACCGTGACCCGCAGATCGAAGGTCTGGGTGCCGCGCCCCGCCGTGTCCCGGTCGCCGAAGCGCTCGCGTACCGCGCGCAGTACGGCGTGATGGTCACCGACCGACCGCCCCACGACCAGGTCCCGTGACTCATCCAGCGTCGTCCGGATGCCCTCGCCCCCCGGCACCTCACCGACGCCGGTACGTCCCTCGGAGTCGGTCAGGACGACCAGGTTGCGGGTGAAGTGGGGAGCGTGCGCGCCGCTGAGATTGAGCAGCATGCTGTCCTGCCCGGCGACGGGTATGACGCGGACCGAGACGATCTGTGGCGGTCGTGCACCGGGTGCGGGGGCGCTCAAGGGGAGTCCTTCCGGATCGGTGCGGGATACGGCTCTCGCTACCGAGGAAGCTAGGACGCGTACGCATACAGGTCAAACACCTGTTTCGTATGCTGCGATACCGAAATTGAATGGGACGCTCGGTCCCGCACCCTCACAGATGCCGGAGCAGGGCGTGCAGCGCCGGATTGTCGTTGCCGGTGCGCCAGGTGAGCGACAGCTCGACCGGCGCCGGGGCCGCCAGGCGCACGTCCCTGAAGACCACGCCCGCGTAACGCAGTTGGGTGGCGGCCTCCGGGACCAGCGCGATGCCCCAGCCGCCGTTCACCAGGGCGAGGATGCTGTGGACCTGGCTCAGATACTGGCTGAAGGCGGGGGCGATGCCCGCCGCCCGGAAGACACTGATCAGCAGCTCATGGAAGTAGCGGGACTCCTTGGTGGAGTACATCAGCACGTCCTGCCGGTCGAACGCGGCGATGTCGAGCTCGCCCTCGCCCTCGGCGAGCGGGTGGCCCGCGGGCAGCGCGGCCACGAGCCGTTCCGTGGCGGCGGGCCGGGAGCTCAGCTCCGGGCTGTTCACCGGAGGCCGTACCAGCCCCAGGTCCAGGCTCGACTCGGTCAGCGCGTCGAGCTGGTCGCCGGTGACCATCTCGCGCAGGACGATCTCCACCCCGGGCATGACCGCGCGGGCGGTGTCGAGGACCCTGCCGAGCATGGAGTACGCGCTGGCGGCGGTGAAACCGATGGCGATCGCGCCCGCCTCGCCGGTCGACACCTGGCGTACGGCGATCGTGGCCTGCTCGGTCTGGCGCAGGATGCGGCGGGCCTCGTGCAGGAACGCGCGGCCGGCGGGCGTCAGCCGCACGGAACGGTTGGTGCGGTCGAAGAGCTGGACCCGCAGGGTCGCCTCAAGGAGCTGGATCTGGCGGCTGAGCGGCGGCTGCGTCATCTGAAGCCGCTCGGCGGCCCGCCCGAAGTGCAGTTCCTCGGCGACGGCGACGAAGTTGGTCAGCTGGACGAGCGTGAACAATGATGCTCTCCCGGTATTGATGGATTCGATTGCGGCGGTGGGCGAGAATCGTTTCGCGATACTAGCCCCGGACCCGGCTCAAGCCCACCGCATGGTCGGCACGACCGTCCTGAGGAGATGCCCATGACCGTCCGCCCGCCCGTACCGCCGTTCGACCGTGCCGCAGCCCTGAAGAAGGTGCAGGCCGCCGAGGACGCCTGGAACACCCGCGACCCCGAGCGCGTCGCTGCCGCGTACACGGTCGATTCCGTCTGGCGCAACCGCGACACCTTCGTCACCGGGCGCCCGGCGATCGTGGAGTTCCTGAGCGCCAAGTGGTCGCGGGAGCTCGACTACGCGCTCCGTAAGAACCTGTGGGCGTTCGACGGCGACCGGATCGCGGTGCGCTTCCAGTACGAGTGCCGCGACAGCTCGGGGCAGTGGTGGCGCAGCTACGGCAACGAGCTGTGGGAGTTCGACGGGAACGGGCTGATGCGGCGCCGCGAGGCGAGCATCAACGACCTGCGCATCGACGAGTCCGAGCGGCGTGTGTTCGGTGCGCGTCCGGAGAGCGAGCACGGGAGCGAGTTCCCGATCCGGTGACCGGGTGGTCCCGTGGTCGGGTGTGAACGGGCGCGCTATACGGCGCGGATGGCGATCCCCGGGTACGAGAGCACCAGACCCGACTCGTCGTAGACCAGCCGGCAGCGGAAGTCGAAGACCGGGGCCGAGTAGTCGTAACACTGCCGGGGCCCCTCGTCGGCGGTGCGCCGGTACTCCTGGTCGAGACGTTCGACGGACAGGTCGAGCGCCCGTACGTACGCGGCAGGCGCCGCCGTCAGCGTCCCCACGGGCAGCCGGAAGCGGTGCACGGGAAGGGCGTTGGTCATCGCCGACGACTCCAGATCGACGTCGAGACACCCGTCGAGATACGGCGCCGGCGCCCCGTCCACCCGCCAGCGGCCCGCTCCGTCGGCCTGGAGCACCGTCGAGCGCGTTCCGGCCTCGGACCGGGAGGTGACGACGGCCCGGCGCGTCACCCAGCCGGAGTCCAGGGTGATGTCGTAGTCCACCGTCCAGGTCCGGCCGTCCTCGACGGCGGTCGTGCACCCGACGACACGCAGCCAGTCCTGTCCGCGCGGTGTGTGCTGGTCCCGCCGTACGTCGCCCGAGCGCCGGAAGTAGACGACCTCGAAGCCCTGCCGCGCGTGCTCGTGCGCCCATGCGGCGGTCGCGGGCGGCGGTACGAAGGTACTCATCCCCGTACGGTTTCACGACCCGCCCGCCCGTGGGAGGCGGACGCGCGATCCGGAGAGTCCGTGAAGACGCCGCGAGATCACCCGAGAGGCTGCCGGCCGCCGCCGGTCGCGAAGGCCACGATCTCCTTGAGGCCGGGGGCGTAGCCGTCCGCCGTGTCGACCTCGATCCATGGCGCGTCGACCGCCACCCGGTCGAATCCGTCGTGGCTCCGGGTGTGCGCCGCCGGATCGAGCGGCGCCGCGGGTTCGTGCGCCGCGCGTACGGGATCCTCCTCGGCCCGGCGCAGCCGCCGCGCGAGCGCCAGCTCCGCGTCGACCGAACAGTGCACGACCCGAAGCTCGGCCCTGTCCCGCAGAGGCTCCAGACCGGGCCGCCACAACCGGTCCTGGAAGGCGGCCTCCGCGACCGTCGTCACCCCGGCGCGGAGCAGCAGGTCGAGCACACCGAAGAACGCGGGCAGTGTGCGGCGGTTCAGCGCGTCGCCGAGGTCCGGTGTGAACCCGGGTGTGGCGTGGACCATGCCCTCCTTGATCTCGTCCCGGCAGACGGCGGGGCAGCCCACGGCGCGTGCGATCTCGTGCGCGAGCGTGGTCTTGCCGGTGCCCGGAGGCCCGCTGACGACGATCAGCGTCGGTTGCGGGCCCGGGCCCGTCTTCGTATCCGCCACACCACCATTGTGGAGGACTTCGGCACTGCGACAATGCCCGCATGATCGTGAGACTCGCGCGGGAGCGCGACCTGCCCGGCTTTCTCGGCCTCGCCGCCCAGGTGGAGCACTGGTTCGGGCCGATGGTCGACGATCCCGGCTTCAGTGAGGCCGTGGTCGAGCACATGCGTGGCTCCAGGGCACTCGTCGCCGTCGGCGCGGACCCCGGCCCGGCTCCGGATGCGGGCGTGGCACCGCCTCCTCAACCACCCCTGCTCGGCGGCCTGTTGTTCGGGTCGGACGCCCCTGTCCTCCACATCCACTGGCTCGTCGTCTCGGGCCGGGCGCGCGGACGGGGAGTCGGCGCCGCGCTGATGGCGGAGGCCATGAGGAGGCGCGTCACCGGCCCCGGGACCGTCGAGGTGGTCACCTTCGGGGCCGACCACCCGGGCGCCGTCGACAGCGGCGCGCGCGTCTTCTACGAGCGACTGGGCTTCACCCCCGCCGAGATGACCGAGCCCGGTCCGGAGGGCGGCTCGCGGCAGGTCTACCGACTGGCCGTCAGCTGACCGGGGGCGACCCGAACAAGCCCACGGGGCAAAGCAGTTGGTCACCGCGCGCATGCCCGTGGTGACATAATCCGGCGCATGACATCTGGCACCCCAAAGCCGCAGATCGACACCAGCAAGCCGCACCCGGCCCGGCTCTACGACTACTTCCTGGGTGGCAAGGACAACTACCCGGTCGACCGGGAGCTGGCGGAGAAGCTGGCCAAGGGGGCGCAGCGGGGCGCGCAGATCAACCGGGAGTTCATGCACCGTGCCGTCGCCTGGGCGGCCAGGAGCGGGTTCGACCAGTTCCTCGACATCGGGACCGGCATACCCACCCAGCCCAACCTGCACCAGATCGTGCAGAAGATCGTCCCGTCCGCGCGGATCGTCTACGCGGACAACGACCCGGTCGTGCTCCGGCACGCCGAGGCCCTGCTGATCAGCACCGACGAAGGGGCGACCGACTACGTCGAGACCGACGTACGCCAGCCGGCAGAGGTCCTCGAACACGCCCGCCGTTTCCTGGACTTCGACCGGCCCGTCGCGCTGTCGCTCGTCGCGGTCCTGCACTTCCTCGGGGACGACGACGATCCCTACAGCGTCACCCGGACCCTCGTCGACGCCCTGCCGTCGGGCAGTCTCCTGATCATCTCGCACGGCACCGCCGACTTCCTGGACCCCGAACAGGCGAAGAAGGTCACCGGCACCTATCAGTCCGGCGGCATCACCCTGCGGCCCCGCACCCGGGCGGAGGTCGAGCGGTTCTTCGACGGGCTGGACCTGGTGGAGCCGGGGCTCGTCCGCGCCCCGGAGTGGTTCAGGGACACACCGGCGCCGGCGGACGAGGAGAGTGGCTTCTACGTGGGAGCGGCGCGCGTGCGCTGACCCCTTCGTGGCGCGCTCAACCGCCTGACGGCGCCTCCCTGTTGCCCCGGACCCGCAGTTCGTACAGTCCGACACTCGCCGCCAGCACCGCCACGCACCCGGTGAAGATCAGGCCCACGGTCCGCAGCTCCAGCACCAGGGTCAGCGCGCCGATGCCGATCACCGGCAGTGAGATGCCGATGTAGGCGACGACGAAGAACGTCGAGATCGTGCCGCCGCGCGACTCCGGCGGCGCCGCCGCGCCGATGGCCGTGATGGCCGCCCGGAACGCCAGCCCCTGCCCCAGACCGCCGCAGACCACGCCGACCACCAGCAGCGGCAGCGACTCCACGAACAGCGACGCACCCACCAGGACGAGGCCCGCCACCAGCACCAGGCTGCCGCCCGGCAGCGCGGCCGACGCCCCGACCCTCCCCATCAGGGACTGGCCGACGGTCGAGGCCAGGAAGACCGAGAACACGACGGCTCCCGAGACCGCCAGATTGCTCTCGCCCAGGGTCGTCGCGATGAACGTGGGGGACACCGCCGTACACAGACCCAGGAGCGAGAAGCCGGCGAACGCGGCCAGCGCCGCCGGTGCGAAGACCCCGCGTACCTGCGCCGGCACCTTCAGCCCCTGGGGGTGCAGCCTCGGCCGGCGCGTACGGCGTTGCACCGTCTCCGGCAGGAACCAGGTCAGGACGGTGCCCACGGCCACCAGCGCCAGTGCCGCCGCGAACGGCAGCCGCAGCGGCGACGGCGCGTACTGCGCCAGCAGCCCGGCCAGCAGCGGACCGCAGCCGAGGCCGCCCATGTTCGCCGCCGTGGCGGCCAGCCCCGCCCGCGCCTCGCGGCCCGGCGGCGCCAGCTCCATCACCGTGGCGGTGGCGGCGCCGCTGAACAGCCCGGCGGCGAAACCCGACAGGAGGCGGCCGGCGAAGAGGAAGGGCAGCCCGCCCTCGGTCAGGAAGCAGACGGCGCTCGCGGCGGAGAGCCCGAGCCCGATGAACAGCACCGGCCGGCGGCCCGCCTGGTCGGAGAAGTTGCCCGCGAGCAGCAGGACGGCGATGACCCCGAACGCGTAGACGGCGAAGACCACCGTCACCATGAACTCGGAGAAGCCGAGCTCCTCGCGGTAGAGCCCGTACAGCGGGGTGGGCAGCGTCGTACCCAGCATGCCGATCGCGAAGACGACCGCGGCGCCGAGATAGCCGACCGACAACCGTCGTGTGCTGCGCTGCGGCATGGGCACGCGTCCTCACCCGTTCAAAAAGGGAACATTCCCTCCATATCCTCGGTCCGGCGGCGCGGCATGTCCAACGAAGGATCAGCTCCCCACTCCGGCACGGACTCCGAACTGGGTTCCCGCATCGCCCGGTTGGCGCGCCGGACGGTTGCGCCCTGGCGGCGGTCATCGATGCCGGGATACACGCCCATCGGGTGAATCGTATGTTTTAGATGCGATTTCTTAATATTCGCCCCGTGGCGTGTCCCGTGGGCCCGCTGGGCGCCGCCAGGCAGCGTTGGGCCATGACACAGACCAAGGCCGTCGCGACCGGCCAGCGAGAGACGAGCCGTCCGGCCCAGCGGGACCGGACGGCCGACGGCGGTCTCCTGTGGCTGGCGGTCGTCGCGAGCGTGTACACGATCGTGCAACTCGTCTTCGTCGTACCGGGATCCGGGCTCGGCTGGGACGAGACCGTGTACACCAGCCAAGTCAGCCGCGCCGCCTCCGACACCGCGTTCTTCAGTGCCCCCCGTGCTCGGGGCATCACCTTCCTCGTCGCGCCGGTGACCTTCCTGACCTCCTCCGTCGACGTGCTCCGCGTCTATCTGGCGCTGCTCTCCGGCGCCGGACTCTTCCTCGCCCTCCATGTGTGGCGGCGCCTGCTCCCCGCATCCGTACTCGCCCTCGCCGGCGCCCTGTTCGCCGGACTGTGGATCACCGTCTTCTACGGGCCGCAGGTCATGCCGAACCTCTGGGTCGCCCTCGGCTGCCTCTGCGCCGTCGGCCTCTTCCTGCGGGCGGCGCGCGACCGGACCGACCGTACGGCCCTCATCGGGCTCGGAGTCGCGGTGGCCTTCGTCGCCCTCATGCGCCCCACCGACGCCTTCTGGCTCACCGCGCCGCTCGCCCTCATCGCGCTCGCCGTCCGGCGATGGCGCCGGTGGGCCCTGCTGACGGCGCTCGCCGCGGGCGGGGCCGTCGGCTGCGCGGAGTGGATCATCGAGGCGTACGTCAGCTACGGCGGCCTCTTCACACGGCTCGCCCGGGCCAGCGAGATCCAGGGCCATCTGGGCTGGAACCTCGTCTTCGGCGACCACATGCGCTCGCTCGACGGGCGGCTGCTCTGCCGTCCCTGCGACGTCCGGTGGCGGCGGCCGGCCACCGCGATCTGGTGGTTCGCCCTGCCGCTGCTCACCCTCGGCGGAGTACTGGTCGCCGCCCGCCTGCGGCGGCTGCCGCTCGTACTGGTGCCGACACTGGTCGGTCTGTCGATGGCCGCGCAGTACCTGCTCCTGATCGGTTACGCCGCGCCGCGCTTCCTGCTCCCCGTGTACGCGCTCCTCGCGCTGCCCACCGCGCTGTTCCTGACCTGGCTCGTCAGGACCGCGCGGCCCCGCGGACCGGTGGTGGTCCTGCTCGTGGCGGCGGCGGTCGCGCATCTGTGGGTCCAGGGGACCGTCGTCGCGGACCGTGCCGAGCGCAGCCGGGTCGACCGGGGCAAGTTCGACCGTATCGCCGCCGAGTTCGCACGTCAGGGCGTCACACCGCCCTGTGTGGTCAGCGGCACGGAGGCGATCAGGGTCGCCTTCCGGATCGGCTGCGCGTCGCGGCAGACCGGCGGTCACGACGGGAGCATCACGCCCGGTGAACTCGTCGCCGTGGCACGCGAGAAGCCGGTGGCTTTCGTGGTCGCGGGGCAGGCCGGGCCCCCCGCGTACGCGCGCGAGTGGCGGGTCGAGCGAATCCCCGATCTGCCGGGCCTGCGCAACTGCCGCGTGTATCTGTCACCGTCCGCCCGGGCCGAACCGGGCGCCTGACGGGCGCGCCGCCGGCCGTGGCGCACGCGCGCCACGGCCGGCCCCGCCCGTGACGAGCCCGGCCCCGTCGACGGGAGCGGGGGCGACGAGCCGCGTCCTACCCCAAGGCGCACGGCGCCGTGGACGCCGCCGAGCGGGCACCGATGAGTTTCTCCGTGACCGGAGGTCTTTACTGTGCCTGGGAGAACCAGGACACGGACTTTAGGAGAGTTTCGATGCGCACCCTGATCAGCACCGCTTTCGTCTCACTCGACGGCGTCGTGGAGGCGCCGGGCGGCGAGCCCGGCTACCGGAACTCGGGCTGGACCTTCAAGGAGGTCGAATTCGTCCCGGAGGCGTACGAGATCAAGGGCCGGGAGCAGGAGGAGGCAGCGGCCATGCTGCTGGGCCGGACCAGCTACGAGGCGTTCAGCCCCGTCTGGCCGGGCATGGAGGAGTTCTCCTCGTACAAGGTGATGCCGAAGTACGTCGTCTCCACCACCCTCACCGACGACGCGCTCGTCTCGGACTGGGGCCCGACCACGATCCTGAGATCGCTCGACGAGGTCGCGGAGCTGAAGCGGACCGAGGGCGGCCCGATCATCGTCCACGGCAGCGCCACCCTCAACCGGGGTCTCTCGGACGCCGGCCTGATCGACCGTTACCACCTGCTGGTCTTCCCGCTCCTGCTCGGCGCGGGCAAGCGGCTGTTCAGCGACGCGGACAACGACACCCGCAAGCTGCGGCTCGTCGAGCACGAGACGTACTCGAACGGTCTCCAGAAGAACGTGTTCGACGTCGTCCACTGACGGCCCCGGCCGGGCCACCGGCCCGGCCCGGAGCCGGCTCAGTCCTTCCCGCGGGCCCGCTGGAAGCGGTCCCGGCCCTCGGCCAGTTCCACGAGCGGATCCGGGTAGTCGTACCGGGCACGCTCGCGCCCGGTGAGCTTCCACGGCTCGTGGACGGCCGCGCCCGCCAGCCCGCCCAGCTCGGGCACCCACCGGCGGACGTAGCGGCCGTCCGGGTCGTAACGCTTGCCCTGGATCACCGGGTTGAGCACCCGGTTGGGGCGTGAATCCGTGCCGGTACCGGCCATCCACTGCCAGTTGAGCTGGTTGTTGGCGATGTCGCCGTCCACCAGCAGCTCCAGGAAGTGGCGCGCGCCGATCCGCCAGTCCACGTACAGGGTCTTGGTGAGGAAGCTCGCGGTCAGCAGCCTGCCGCGGTTGTGCATCCACCCCTCGTGGCGCAACTGGCGCATGGCGGCGTCCACCACCGGATAGCCGGTACGGCCCGCCTTCCACGCCTCGATCTCCTCGCCGGCGGACTCCTCGGACCGCCAGCGGTCGTGCTTGGTGCGGTAGTCGACCGACGAGGCGTCGGGCCGGGCGGCCAGCACCTGGTGGTGGAAGTCGCGCCAGCACAACTGCCGTACGAACGCCTCGGCGCCCGTACCGCCCGCCCGCCTCGCCCGCTGGACGAGCTCGGTGGGGGAGAGGGCGCCGAAGTGCAGATACGGCGAGAGCCGCGAGGTGAGGTCGCCCGCCATGTCGTCGTGGCCGCTGTCGTACGTCGCGAGCCCGCCGCGCTTCCAGGCCGTGAAGCGTTTGCGGCCCGCGCTCTCGCCACCCTCGGCGAGACCCTCCGAGATGCCGGAGGTGTCCGCGCGCGCGGGCACCGGGTCGGAGCCGACCCCCGCCGGAACCCCCACCGTCCGGGGCGCGGCGAGTACGCCACGGAGTCGCTCCTGCGACCAGCGGCGGAAGTACGGGGTGAAGACCGCGAAGTGGTCCGAGCCGGCCGGAGTGACGGCGCCCGGCGGGAGCGCCGTGAGGGTGGCGTCGTGGACGTGCAGCCGGCGGCCGTCGGACTCCAGGGCCAGGCGCAGCCGTTCCTCACGCCGCTGGGCGTAGCGGCTGACTCCGCCGGCCGTCCGTACCTCCCCGGCACCGGTCTCGGCCGCGACCTTGAGCGTCTGTTCCACGACATCGCCGCTACGCACGACGAGTCGGCCGCCGCGCGCCCGGAGCCCGGCGTCGAGATCGGTCAGACAGTCGGCGAGGAACGCGCGCCGGTTGGGCGTGGCGAACCCGGCCGACACGATCGCCTCGTCGAGGACGAACAGCGGCACCACCTCGTCGGCGCCGGCGACGGCGGCGTGCAGGGTCGGGTTGTCGTGAAGACGCAGGTCGCTGGTGAACAGGACGACCGAGACGGTCATGGAGCCACTTCCCCTCGTACGGGCCACTCGTGCCCGTATCTCTGTCTGCTCAAGGCGTCAGCATGCGGTGCGGGCACCACCCACCCGGCCATCGGGCCGGCCCGTTCACCCGAAGAGACGCACCGCTGACATGTTGTCCGGCGTACGGCCCATGATCATGGTGGACTGAGGCGTCATCAGACCCGCGCCGGGGACCGCGCGTCCGAATCCGCACTCCCGATCCGAACGAACGGTGCGCCCGGCCGGCCGACGCGAGAAGAGGTCACGCGATGCGCGGCAGTGGTACGGGCCCGCTCTCCCCGGGAGGACGCCGGGCGCGGCCCTCCGGGAGCGGCCGATGAGGACACTCGGCGGACCCACCGACCACGTCGTCGTGGTCGGCGCCGGACTCGCCGGGCTCTCCGCCGCCCTGCATCTGCTCGGCGCCGGACGCGCCGTCACCGTCGTCGACCGTGGTACGCGGCCCGGCGGCCGGGCGGGCCGCCTCGAACGGGGCGGCTACCACCTCGACACCGGCCCCACCGTCCTCACCATGCCCGACCTCGTAGAGGAGGCCTTCGCCGCCGTCGGCGACACACTCGCCGACCGGCTCGACCTCATCCCCCTGCACCCCGCCTACCGGGCACGGTTCGCCGACGGCAGCACACTCGACGTCCACACCGGCGCCGACGCGATGGCCGCCGAGGTCGAACGCTTCGCGGGATCCGGCGAAGCGCACGGCTACCGGCGCCTGCGCCACTGGCTGGAGAAGCTGTACGCCGTCCAGACACGCCGTTTCATCGACGCCAACTTCGACTCGCCGCTGTCCCTCCTCCACCCCGACCTCGTACGCCTGGCCGCACTCGGCGGCTTCGGCCGCCTCGACACCCGCATCGGATCGTTCATCTCGGACGAACGCCTGCGCCGGGTCTTCTCCTTCCAGGCCCTGTACGCCGGCATCCCACCCGCCAAGGCCCTGGCCGCGTACGCCGTCATCGCCTACATGGACACCGTCGCCGGGGTCTGCTTCCCGCGCGGCGGCATGCACGCCCTGCCCCGCGCCATGGCCGACGCGGCGGCGGACGCGGGTGCCGACTTCCGCTACGGTCACGACGTCACCCGCCTGGAACGGTCGGGCGGCGGATCCGGCGGCGGATCCGGCGACCGGATCACCGCGGTCATCACCGGCCACGGCGACGACCAGGTACGTATCCCCTGCGACGCGGTCGTCCTCACGCCCGATCTGCCCGTCACCTACCGTCTGCTCGGCCGCCCGCCGCGCCGCGCCGTCCCGCTGCGGTTCTCGCCGTCGGCCGTGATCCTGCACGCAGGCACCGACCGCACCTGGCCGGGACTCGGCCACCACACCATCTCGTTCGGACACGCCTGGAAGCGTACGTTCCGGGAACTGACGCACACCGGGAGCCTCATGAGCGACCCGTCCCTGCTCATCACCCGCCCCACGGCCACCGACCCGGGCCTCGCCCCGCCCGGCCGCCATCTGCACTACATCCTGGCGCCCTGCCCCAACACCCGTATCGGGCCCGGCGTCCACGAGTGGGCGGAGCTCGGCCCCCGCTACCGCGACACTCTCCTCACCGAACTCGAACGCCGGGGGCTGGACGGACTCGGCGCCGCCATCGAGGAGGAATGCCTCGTCACACCCGCCGACTGGGCCGCCGAAGGGCACGCCGCGGGAACCCCGTTCTCCGCCGCGCACACCTTCGCGCAGACCGGCCCCTTCCGCCCGCGCAACCTGGTGCGCGGCACCACGAACGCGGTGCTCGCCGGATGCGGCACCACCCCCGGAGTCGGCGTCCCCACCGTCCTGATCTCCGGCAAGCTCGCCGCCGCCCGCGTCACCGGCTCCGGTACGGGAGCGGCCGTCCGCGTACCGAAAGGACGGCGCGCATGACCGACCGTGAACTCGACGCCGCCGGCATCGACGACCCGTATCTGCGCGCCGCCTACACCCGGTGCCGCCGGCTCAACTCACGCCACGGCAGGACCTATTTCCTCGCCACCCGCCTCCTGCCCGTCGAACGGCGCCCCGCGGTCCACGCCCTCTACGGCTTCGCCCGCTGGGCCGACGACATCGTCGACGACCTCGACACCGCCGCCACCACCGCCGAGCGCGCCCGCCAACTCGACGCGCTCCAGGCACGGTTGGCGGACGGGCTGCGTTCGGGCCGCAGTCGCGATCCCGTGATCAGGGCGCTCGCCCACACCGCGACGACCTACCGCATCGACCACCCGCTGTTCCGCGACTTCCTGACCGCCATGCGCAGCGACCTCACGGTCACGGACTACGCCACCTACGACGACCTGCGCCGCTACATGCACGGCTCGGCCGCCGTGATCGGTCTCCAGATGCTGCCCGTGCTCGGCACCGTCGTCCCGCGCGAGGTGGCGGCCCCGCACGCCGCCGCGCTCGGCGTCGCCTTCCAGCTGACCAACTTCGTCCGGGACGTCGGCGAGGACCTCGACCGCGGCCGGGTCTATCTGCCCGCCGATCTGCTCGCCGCGCACGGGGTCGACCGCGAACTGCTGGAGTGGAGCCGTGCCACCGGCACCAGGGACTCGCGGATCACCGCCGCGCTGAAGGCCGCCGTCGCGCTGACCCGCGGCGTCTACCGGCGTGCGGCGCCCGGCATCCGGATGCTCGACCCGGTGTCCCGCCCCTGTATCCGCGCCGCGTTCGTCCTGTACGGCGGGATTCTCGACGCCGTGGCCGACGAAGGGTACGCAGTGCTGCACCGCCGTGCCGTCGTACGCCGCCGGCGGCGGGCGGCCGTCGCCGTCGACGGGCTGGTACGGGTGGCGGCCGCCCGGACCAGAGCAGCCGCGCGCGAGGGGGTGGCATGAGCGACCACGACGACGGCACACGGGCACGTACATCCGGCGGCGAGGGGTGGCGCGGCCGGTACCCGTTGCGGCTGCGCCGTCGTCCCGCCAACTGGGCCGACCAGGAACCGAGTTGGCGGGAGGCCCGGCCGGCCCTCATCGAGGGGGCGCTGAAGCGGGCCCTCGCCGGACCGTCCGGCAACTGGTACGTGGTGGGCGCCGCCCGCGACGTACGCCCCGGCCGCCCGCTCGGACGTACCGTCGCGGGCGTCGAACTGGTCCTGTGGCGCGACGAGTCGGGGCGCCTGGTGGCGGGACCGGGCGCCTGCCCGCACCTCGGCGCGCCGCTCAAGGACGGCCGGGTGCGCTGCGGCACACTCATCTGTCACTGGCACGGACTCGCCCTGGACGGCGGGCCGTTCGCGGGCTGGGAGCCCGTCCCGGCCTACGACGACGGGGTGTTGGCATGGGTGCGGCTCGACCGGGCGGGCGGCGAGAGCCCGTCGGACCGTCCGCTCGTCCCGCCCCGGCCCGGGGCGGCCGCGTCCGTGGACGCCGTCTACACCGGCTTCGGGGTGTGCGAGCCGCAGGACGTGGTGGCCAACCGGCTCGACCCCTGGCACGGCGCCTGGCTGCACCCGTACTCGTTCGTGGACCTCACGGTCCTCTCGACGCCCGGCGGAGGCGACGGCTCCGGCGGGGGCGACGGGTTCGCCGTGGACGTGTCCTTCAAGGTGGCCGGACGGGCCGTGGTGCCCGTCCGCGCGGTCTTCACGGCACCCGGTCCGCGCACGGTCGTCATGCGCATCACCGAGGGCGAGGGAGAGGGTTCCGTCGTGGAGACCCATGCCACGCCACTCGGTCACGACGGGCGCGGCCGCCCACGAACGGCCGTGGTCGAGGCGGTCGTCGCGGCCTCCGACCGCCCGGGGTTCGCGGCGGCACGCGCCGCCGCCCCGGCGCTGCGCCCACTGATGCGCGCCGTCGCCGGCCGCCTGTGGCGCGACGACCTCGCCTACGCGGAACGCCGCTGGCACCTGCGCAGCACGGGGCGGTTTCCCGGCTGAGGGCTGTCATTCGGATCAGGCTGGATCGGTGAACGCCCGCCGCGCGGCGGCTGATGTCCGCGTTGGTGCCGTGCCTCGCTCCTCCGCTGTCAACGCGGCGAGGCGCGGTGCCGGGGCACGCGAGCCCGGCAAGATCCGAACGACAGGCCCTGGGCCGTGTCCGACACATGTCGCCGTCCGCCCGCAGGGCGGGGCCGGCGCCCGACGCGGTGCGGCTGATGTCTCTTCGGCGCGGTGCGTCGCAAGACGGAGGGGCCGGCGTCGCACTGGGCGTACGGACACAGCCTTGGGCGCGGCCAGGGCCGGGCCGTCCGGCGGACGGGTCGGCCTCGGGCGCCGGACGGGCTGCTGTGAAGCGGCCCGCCGGGCGGGACAGCCCTTAGGTATCCGTACTCATGTTCCCGTGCCGACCGGTACGGCAAGGTGTTGCGTATGAGCGACCTGCCCACCGCGCCTCCGGCCTTCGACTCCTCCGCCCCCTCGGTGAAGCCACCCGTGGGGCGGGGTGCCGATGTCGGGGCCTCGTGCGGGCTCGTCTTCCTTGAGCTGATCGCCGTGGCCGTGATCGTCGTCCTGTGGCCGTTCTTCGATCATTTCGACCTGGATCCCGCCACGGACAGCCAATCGCCGTCCCTCTGGCGCTATCTGCCCGCCCTCGGCGCGGTCGGCGTACTGGCCTTCGCCGCCGCGGTGATCGCCTCCCGCGCGCGGGCCACGGTCACAGCGGTGAGCCAGGGCGCGATGGCCGTCCTCGTCGTCCTCGGCTTCTTCGCCGGGGCCGCGCTGCAATCCCACGAGGACGAGAAGAACCGCCCCGTCCCCGCCCCGACCGGGCCCGTGGGCTGCCGCAGCGGCGGCGACAGCAGCGAGTGCGCGCGCTACGGCGGGTGACCCGTCAGGGGGCGCGCCGGGCCAGCCGCACGAGCGCCCGCAGCCCCGCCGACCTGCCCCTGTCCGGCACGGTCCACAGTGTCTGACCGCGTACGCCCCACCGCTCCAGCAGCGCGTTGGCGGCCAGGAAGCCCGTGGTCGCGGCGCGTTCCATGAGCGCCACCGGAAGATCCGTACGGACCAGGTCGCCCGCCACCACGACACGCGGGTCGGGGGTGCGTACCGTGGGGCGGTCGGTGTAGCCGCCCACCGGGAACAGCGGACAGTCCGACCGCCACTCGTGCCGCGCGTCGACGGTCCTCGCGGACCGCGTCTCCGGGTACACCCGGTGCAACTGCTCCACCAGCGAACGTTGTCGGGCCGCCCGGTCGGCGCCGGGCGCGACGGCGTACGCGTGCAGCTCGACCACCGAGCCGCCCGTCCTGGCCGCCCACCGCGCCGCCTCTCCCTCCCAGCGCTCCAGCACGCTCACGTTGTCGAGTGCGCCGAAACCGCTGGTCCCGAGGAAACCGGGCCGGTCCGCCGCCACCGGGCGGTCCAGCCACAGCCGCGACACCAGGAACGGCGGGGCGTCGCGCAGCCTGCCGATTCGCTCCCGCCACCGCCTGTCGCACAACCGGGGCGATCGGGCGACCACGTGGCGCAGCCCGCCGCCGTCCGGCGCGAGCACCACCGCGTCGTACCGCCGTGGCCGCCCGTCCGCCGTCACCGTCAGACCACCACCGGGCGCCGGAGCGACCTCCTCCACCTCCGTACCGGTGCGCAACCCGGCCCCGAGCCCCGAGAGATACGTGCCGAGCGGCTCCCACAGAGCGGCCGGGAACGGCTCGTCCGGCACATCGAACAGCAGTCCCTCGCTCGACCCCAGGAAGTAGATGTGGAACATCAACACCAGTTCGGCGGCGGACAGTTCACCTGGATCGGAGAAGAAACTGCGGGAGAACACCTCGAACGCCAGATGCCGCGCCGCCTCGGGAAAGCGGATCGCGGACAGGAAGTCCTCGGCGCTGACCCCGTCCAGCTCCTCGTACACCCGGGGCACTCGCACATCGAGGAGCGGCAGTGCGGCCCTCGGATCCATCCGGACCAGATCGCGCCGGCCGAAAGTGGGGCTGAGCGCGACGAATCCCAGCGCGCTCCACGGAGGCGTGCGCGGAACGCGCGCGAAACTGTCGTACAGGCCGGTACCGCCGTGGCGCAGCGGATAGTCCGGCAGGCCGCGGAGCGTGCCGAGGCCGGGGTCGGCACGCCGCAGCAGACCCCGCAGGTTGTAGTACTGCCGGAAGAAGGCGTGGAAACCCCGGCTCATGGTGGCCGCCGAACCGTCCGCCAGTGTGACGGGCCATCCCGCCAGCCGCCCGCCGAGACTCCGTTCACGCTCGTACAGCGTGACGCCCGCCCCCCGCTCCGCGAGCGCGGTGGCGGCGGCGAGCCCCGCGATGCCGCCCCCGACGACCGCCACGTCCGGTGCGGCGCCGCCGCCGAACCGCTCGCGCCCCGGCGTCGGCCGGACCACCCGGGCGCGGCGGTCACGGCCGCGGCGCGGCGCGCCACCCCCGTTCGTCCGGCCCCCTGCCGTCACCACGTGTCCCCGCTCTCCGCCGCGCGGCGACCCACGAAGGTGTGCGCGATGCCCGTCTGCCAGCCCGGCACCGGCAGCACCCGCACGTGCTCGAACCCGGCGCGCCGCAGCCGGTCACCGAAAGCCGGCGCGGTGTCGAACTCGACCACGCTGCGCCACAGATGGCGGTAGAGATCCGCGTCACCGGCGAGCCGGCCCGCGGGCAGCACGACGCCCTTGCAGACCGCCGTCCAGACCGCACGGTCCACGGCCCGCCCGCCGAGCGCGTACTCGTGCACGCCGATCCGGCCGCCGGGCGCGAGCAGGGACCGTACGAGGGCGAGCGTCCGGTCCGGGTCGGTGAGGTTCCGGAAGAGGTACGCGGCGAAGACCCCGTCGAACGGGCCGGTGACGCCCGACTCGGCCAGCCGCTCCACGGGCGCGTGTACGAACGACACGCTCCCCGGCCACGACTTGGCGGCTGCCCGCTCCAGCATCCCGGCCGACGCGTCCACGGCGACGATCTCGGCGTGCGGGGCGGCGGCCAGCAGCGCTGCCGTCGACGCGCCCGTTCCGCACCCCAGGTCCAGCAGCCGCAGTCCGTCGCCGCCACGGGGCGGTCGCAACCGCCGGGCGGAGCGCCTGAGATGGGCGTGGTAGCCGGGGTTGACCGCGACGAGCCGGTCGTAGGCGAGTGCGGCGTGGTCGAACGCGGCGGAGAGTTCCGCGTCGTGCAGGAGCGTCATCCGACGGCCCTCCCTCTCGGTGCCCGGCGGGGCAGCCAGGGCAGTTCGGCGACGGTGCGGAGCATCGGCCCGACAGGGGTCCGCAGGCCGATGGTGAAGTCTTCGTACGGGCTGGTTCCACCGTCGAGGAAACGGAGCAGCCGCTCCATCGGTACGCGCCGGAACAGGCCCTCGAAGAACTCGGCGCCCTCGACCCGGCCGCTGTCCAGCCCCCGCAGCAGCACCGCGTCCATCGCCCCGGCCCGCGCCGGGTACGCGGGCGGCGGCTCCGGCACCCGTCCGCCGAAGTACGCGTCGGCGACGGCGCGGGTCTGTCGCTGGACGGCGGCGAAGGTGTAACCGGTCGACGGGCGGGTGGCACCGCCCGCGGTCCCGATACGGAACACCGAACGGCCCGCCCGTCGCGGGAAGCGGCCGTCCGTCATCGGGATGACCCCCTGCTCGGTCGCGGTCACCTCCAAGGGGCCCAGCCCGAGCACCCGCTCGGTGTAGCGCGCGAGCGCCCGGTCGTAGCCCGCGTCGTCCAGCACCGTGCGGGAGAACTCGGTGTACTCGACCAGCGCCTCGTGGGCGGTCGTCGGCAGGACGTACCCGAACGACAGCCCTTGGGCGGGCTGTGGCGTGCGGAAATCCATCAGATCGGCGACCCGGGGGTCGAACACCGGCCGTTCGGTGCGGACGAACCAGCCGCGGAAGTGCTGGAGCAGTGTCGTCCGCGCGGGCGGCAGTACGCGCGGCGGACGCGAGTCGAACACCCAGCGGGCCCGCAGCGTCAGCGCGCTTCCGTCGGCGGCGACGCCCCTCACCTCGGCGCCCGACGCGATGTCGGCGATCCCGTCGACCCGTGCCGTCACGCGGCGCGGCGCCCGGGGCCCGTCGAGCCGCCCGGCCAGCAGCGACTCGAAGGAGCCGGACCGCAGCATCTTGTAGCGGAACGGAGCGGGCCGCCCCACGCTGACGGACCCGTCCCGCCCCCGTACGCGCAGGGACTCCCACGAGGCGGTCAGCGCGCCGTCGAAGTCTCCGGGGGACGTCTCCCAGAAGCACCAGGTCCGCTCCGGCGGCCGGAGCGGACCGGCGGGGGCGTCGATCAGCGTCACGCCGGGCACCGGGTGGCCGGGGGGAGGGGTGCGGAGCCGGTACGCGAGGGAGAGACCGGCGGCGCCCGCGCCGACGACGATCACATCCGTCTCCCGCACCACCGCTCCTCGCGCCGCCGTTTCCCGTGCCCCGCGTCAGCATCGCGCATCGGCGGCCGACCCGGACGCAGGCGGCGCGGGGGCGACGGAAGGTGTTACGAGGAGGCGGTCGGCAATACGAGGTCGGTGCAGCCGTGTTGCTCGGCCCTGCGCTCGGCGAACGTGGCGAGGGCGTCCCTGGCGAATTCGTCCACCGGGCCGTCGACGTACACGTACTGCGTGGGGTCGACCCGGAACAGGGCCCGGGGGCCGTCGCCGGGGCACTTCGCGGACGCCCAGTAGGAGCCCTTGGCGCCGCCGGCACCCTTGACCGTGCCGGTGCCGGCCTCTTCCGGGAGCCGTCGCTGGGCGAAGGGCCCGAACGCCGCCTCGAACTCGAACAGGTGCACGGCCTCGGCCTTCGTCTCGCCGAGTACGCAGCGCTCCAGAGGCGCGGTCCCGCTCGCCGGGGCGTCCTGGATCCAGTGGACGTACTCCTGGTCGTGCAGCCGGATTCCCGCGCAGGTGCCCTTCGGGGCGTAGGGGGACGTGCGCTCCGCCGGGGCGGGCAGTCGCGGGATGCGGCCGCCGGCCTTCGCGTCGCAGTCCCAGTCCTCGGCGGCGCCGACCGCGGTCGCCGCCACGAGCTCGGCGATCCCGTGAGCCCGCTCGGAGTCGCTCGCGTCGTACCTGTCGGCCAGACCGTCCACGTCACTGTCGTGCGCTGTCACGAAGACCGCCCCGGCCTTGTTCTCGCAGCGCAGGACAACCGCCGTGTTGACGAGATCCGTATAGCCGCGCCAGCCGCCGCCCAGCGGGATCGGGGGCGAGTCGCCGGGCACCTCGTCCAGCCTTTCGAAGGCGCGGGACTTCTCCCAGGACGTGGGCGCCGGGTCGGGGACCCGGGCGATGGTGAGGTCGAAGCCCGCCACCGTGCACGAGTCCCAGTCCCCCTCGGAGCCTCCCGCGCGGTAGTCGGCCGACAGGCGTGACCCGTCCAACCCGGTGTACCCGGCGGACTCCTCGTACGGGATCAGCCCTTCGCAGAACGACTTCAGGCTCTCCTCGTACCGCCAGCCCTTGGCGGTGTCGCTCATGCGGTACCACCCGTAGCCGCCGCCGATCGCGAGTATCAGCACCAGCACCATGTAGGGGGCCCAGGGGCGTATCACCTTCACCGGCTGACCTTCATCTCTGTGTTCTCTCCGTGTCCGCAGCGATCGGCGCGGTCCAAGTGCCCGACGTCGCCCTCACACGCCTCCCGTTCCCCGCGGATGATACGTGCGGGCCCCTGACCTCGCCGAAGTCGCCCCGGGAGATGCCCGATTCGTCGGCGCGGACGTCCGCGCGGACGTCCGCGCCGACGGTCGTGACGGGCGGGTGTTCAGGACGGGCAGGCGTCCGCGTCCGCCCCCCGGTAGGTGCGGTAGACGGGCGCCGGGTCGCGCCCGGCGGAGCGCCGCGGATGCTCGACGACGGGCACGGGCTTGCAGACGGACCACTGGTCGTTCGCGTCCGGACCCTCGAAGCCGTACGTCCCCGCGGCGCCCACCAGACAGGAGTTGCACGTGCTGCCGGAGAGACTGGGAATGGCCAGCGTGTGGTAGACGTCGTCCTTCGAGGGCAGATACGCGGCCCCCGGCGTCCGGGTGTCGTCCTCGTTGATCTCGGTGAACGTACGGTCCACGGCGTCGGCGAGCAGTGTGAACGCGTCGTGGTACATGACGGCGTAGCCGTCGTCGAGCGGCTTGGCGCCCAACTCGTGCTCGGCGTCCAGCTCGTGGAAGGCGTCGAGGAACCGGCCGAGCGCCTTCCCGGGCTCGGCCCCCTCGGCCCACCACTCGGGGTCGACGGCCGACGCGTCGACGATCGTCGCCCGCGCCTCCTCCAGCCACCGCGTGGGCGCCTCCGCCGTCAGCGTGGGCTCCAGCCCTATGCCGACCTTCAGGATGCGCAACTCCGAGGTCCGCCCGCAGCTGCCTTCCTGCGCGAGGCGCGCGACGAAGGCGGGCAGGTCCTGGTCGCGGCCGGCGAAGAAGACCGTGTCGGACTTCTCGTTGCAGATCTTCTGCACGGCGTCGGTGAACCGCTGCGGGATGCCCTCGGCGGTGCCGGACGAGCCGATGAAGTTGGAGCTGTGGTTCGACAGGTCGTACGCGTCGTCGAAGTGGTGCTCGAAGACGGTGCGCAGATTCTTCGAGTAGACGTCCTCGTCGCGGTTGTCCCAGACCAGGAAACCCTTCCGGTCGGCCGGGTTCCGGTCCAGGTAGAGCTTCAGCGCGCGGGCGAACTGGTCATTGCTGGGCGAGGTCTTGAAGAAGTAGGCGGAGTTCATGTCGGCCGAGGTGATGACCGGGCCCACGGTGGGGATCTTGAGCTTGCTCAGCGCCCTGATGGTGTCCCGTGTCTCCGGTGTGCTGCTCGGGATGCCGGTCACCCCCACCAGCGGTGGACCGGTGCCCTCGGCCAGTTCGGCGAGCCGCTCGACGACGGGCTCCCACGCGTCGAGGTTCCGGCCGTCGGGGGCGAGCAGCAACTGGTAGCGCGGTCCGCCGAAGCTGTTCGCCTGCCGCTGCGCCGTCAGCGCGCCGGCGAGCCCCCGGCGGATCATGTCCGTGGTCATCGCGCTGTGCTCGTCCGCCGTGAACGGCATCATCAACGCGATCCGTACGTAAGGGACCTTGGGCCCGCTCGGCGGGTCCTCCCACCCCTCGCGCACCCGGGCGTTCTCGTCGGCGACCGCGCGGATGAGGCCCGCGATCTCCGGGTCGGCCTCGAAGACCCCCTCGGTGACACCCACGCAGTCACCGCCGATCTCCTCCAGATCGTCACCGCACGGGCCGGGGCCGCGTAGGAGGGAGACCACGAGCGCGATCACGGCGGCGGTCAGCGCAAGGAGCGCGAGGACGGCGAGCCACTCGACCGGGCCCCACTCGCGGGGATGACGACGGAACAGACGGACCAGCATGCTTCCTCCTCACTCGCCGGGGATGGGCAACGGGCGCTTCTTTCGTGCCGCGACGGGCCAGCTGCGGGCCGCCTGGCCCAGCACGGCGTGCCAGGAGCGGTGCCTCGGCGAGAGGAACGCCAGCTCCTCGCCGACCGCCTTGCACATGTCGGGGTCCGGCTCGGTGTGCGGCTGGGACACATGCCACAGGGCGTGCAGCAGCCGGTTGACGCAGCGCTCGATCTCGTCCAGCTCCGCGTACCGGCCGTCGTGCGCGCCGAGCGCGACCTGTGTCCGTTCGTCGATCCAGTCACCGGCCGGCGGCGTCGGCGGTGTCGGTGCCGTCGCCGCGTACCGCAGGCACAACACCCAGTGCGCCGCGGCCTGTTCGTCCTGCTCCGACTGGAACTCCTCGGCCAGCGCCGCGACGACCGTCTCGGCGTTCCCGGCCGCGAGCGTGTGCCGCAGCGCGTCCGCCTCCCCGCTCTCGCCGCGCTGCGCGTGATGTATCCGCAGGAAGCGGTGGATCTCCTGCCAGCCCCGGCCGTCCTCCACCCCGCGCGACGTACGCCGCGCCTCGTGCACGAGCAGGGTCTGGAGCAGCATGTCGGCGACCAGCGGCTCGTCCGGGCTGGTGAGCCGCTGCCACCGCTGGTCCTCCAGATAGTCGGTGGCCGAGTTCGCGGGGAGCTGGTCGGGCCCCTGGAAACGCAGATGGGCCGCCAGGGCCTCCGCCGCCGTGCTGTCGCGGGCGAGGGAGAGCAGCGTCAGCCGGTCGCGCTGGCGCCGGTCCGGCAGCAGCCGCTCCAGGAGTACCTCGGTGACCGCGCGGCCCTCCTTCGTGGTCAGTTCGAGCAGCCCGCGCGGCTCCACGACGACGCCCCTGCCGGTGGCGTCCAGGACCGCCGCGCAGAGCACGGTGGTCGCCGCGGGATGCCCCCCGGTCAGCGAGTGCACCGCGGAGGCCAGATACGGGTGGAGCGGCCGGGCGGGCCGTTTCGGCACCAGCAGCGGCAGGATGTCGTCGCGGCTCAGCGGCGCGAGCGGAACGGCGAGCAGACCCGCGGACGGCGCGCGGCCCCGGCGCTCCCACCCGGAGGACCGCACCACGTCGACGAGTTCCCGCCGGATCGCGTCGCCCTCGTCCTCCGGCAGCTCACCGAGCCGGGTGGCCACGACGACGAGTTCCTCGTGGTCGGGGCGCTCGGGCAGCGCGCGGTTCTTCAGGAGCAGATCGAGGAAGGTCCGGCCCGCCGCGTGGTGGGCGTCGTCGAGCAGCACGAGCGGCCACGGCTCCCGGTTCCACCGCTGGAGCCTTCCGTAGGAGGCGGCGATGTCGTGCAGGAAGGCCGCCAGCAGGCTCCGCTCGGCGAAGTCCCGGTAGTCACCGCCCTGGTGGAACCACTCGCCGAGCAGCGGCAGCGGATCCTGGCCGTCCGCGCCGGGCGGGAAGCGGCGCCCGTACCACTCACGGGCGGGACCCGGACCGTACCGCTCGGTGTACTCCGCCACCACCGCGCCCGTGACCGCCTCGCCGCCCCGGTCCTCGTCCCGCTCCCCGTCCCGCTTCTCGTTCCGCTCGTCTCCCGTGCCGTCGCCCGACGCGTCCTTCAGCCGGCCCTCGACGGCGGTGGCCCAGCCGTGCCGCAGCGCGTCCTCGTCCCCGTCGGCGAGCCGGCACGCCAGCAGCAGCCGGGCGTGCAGCAGGCATGTCGCGTCCCGCTGCTCGGAGTTGTCGCGCTCCCAGCCGGAGACGGCGATCAGTCCGGGCGTCAGGACCGGGAAACGCCGCCGCAGTCCGGGCGCCAGACCGCACACCAGCTCCGCCAGGAGCCCGACGAACGTCGACGCGGTGGCGGCCGTGCCGTCCTCCGGGGCGTACGGCAGCGCGCCCGACCCGGTCGGCACGGCCCGGACATGGGCCAGCGGTAACCGGCCCCGGTAGTGCGCCGCGAGGTCCGCCAGGACGGCGCTGCGCCCCATGCCGTGCCGGCCCGTCACCAGGACCACGGGCAGATCGCCGTGGTGTTCCAGGCGCGTACGGGACCTCTCGTCGTATGTCAGACCGGTGAGCCGGGGGACGAGCGAGCGCAGCAGCGGATCCCGGCCGTGGAGGGGGGACGTGTCCGAGGAGCGCATGTGCTCGCGTCACGCACCCTTCGTCCGTCGCCGTCACCTGAGACACAACAGTGGATTTCCCCACCAATGAAGCCTGGAATCATCGAACTTACCCGTCGGGTAAGCGCTCTCGCCAGGTCGCCACCACACTCTGTCACCCGGTTGTGACAGGTGGGACCGGTCGTCGCGTGGGTACGGGGGCGGTGTCAGGGATGCGGGTGGATGGCGAGTTCGACGCTCTCGGCAAGCGCGTCCGCCCCGCGGATCTCACCCGCGTAACTGAGCCGGACCAGCCGCAGCCGGCGCAGCCCGGCCAGGGAGGCGAGGTCCACCTCCGAGACCTGCGACAGATGAATCTCCTCAAGCCCCGGAAGACGCCTGGCGATTCGCCGGAGCGGTACCGCCGCGCCCGGCCCCGCCCGTACCGTCAGATGTGTGACCTGCGGGACCTCCGTACGCGGCGCGAACAGAAGCATGCTGAGCTGCTGCGGCGACAGGGTCAGCCGCCGCAGGTCCGGCAACTCGCCCAGCAGGGAACCCCATTCGTCGGGCGTCAGACGATCACTCGCGTCCTGGAGCCGCAGCTCCTCGAGCCCCCGGCAGTGCACGATCCCCGCGAGCTGCGCGGCGGCCGGCGGCAGGGACAGCAGGCGCAGCTCGGCGGCGCGCGGCAGATCGGTCAGACCGCGCCACGGCACCTCCGGCCCCACCAGCAGCCCTTCGAGCGACGCGCAGTCCGACAGCTTCACCAGGGGCTCGAACTGGGGGAGGTCCCGCAGCTCCAGCCGCCGCAGTCGCGGCAGCCGGGTCAGCGGCGTCGGATCCTTCACGTTCCGGCACCCCTGGAGCGCGAGCGTCTCCAGCTCCGGATAGACGGACAGCAGGTCCAGGTCGTCCAGTTGGAGGGTGTTGCGCAGCCGCAGCTCTCGCAGCCGGCGCGGATCGAGCGCGGTGCGGATCTCCTCCGGGCCGAAGTCACCGTGCAGACCGACGCGTTGATAGCCGGACATGGTGCGCAGGGCGTCCAGCTCGGCGTGCGAGCGCACCGTGACCGTTTCGTCCGGCGCCGTCTCCAGGAGCGGCCGTACGATCTCCTCCGCGTACACCAGCGTGTCGAAACGGTCCCAGTGGTCCAGGAGTTGGGCCCGCACGGCGGACTGGGTCGTCGTGAGGAACTCACGGAGCCGGGGGATCGCCGCGTCCCCGCCGATCTGGCATATCGCGTGGACGGTCGCCAGCTCCTCGTCGCCCTGAAGATCCTTCGCCCCGGGCAGCAGACCGAGCAGCAGCGGGCCGGTCTGGGCCAGCGATCGCGCCTCGCGCAGACTGCGCGGCGGCAGCATCCGCGCCGCCCGGTCCTCGATCGCCTCACGCACCGTCGGCTCCAGCCGGGTGGCCTGTTCGAGGGAGGCGAGGGCGAGGAGACGCAACCGCGCCTGCACCGCCGCGTCCTTCTCCCGGTCGCCGCGCTCCCGCAGACGGGTCAGCAGGTCGGCGCGTTCCTGGTGTCTCGCCTGTGCGACGGCCATCTGAACCACGTCCTCCCACTGGTCCAAGTGTGCGTTGTTCACCAGCATGCCCGTGTCCCGCTCCTCCAGCACCGCCCGGGCCCCCAGGAAGTCCTGAAAGGTCCGGTGGATGAAGCTCACCGCACCCGCGGCGGGCTCCCGCAGCAGGCCCGAGCGGTCCAGCAGGTGCTGCAGTGCCTCTTCCGGCGTACCGACCTCCGCGAGGCGCGGTACGGAGGGCTGGAGCCGGCGCACCACGTCCACCGCGTCCGCCAGTTCCAGCTGGGTCCGCTCGTTGCGCAGCAGCCAGTACGCCAGCCGCTGCAGCGGCTCCGTCGCCGACTTCTGGTCCAGCTCCGGGCGGTGGCCGCGACCGTACACCTCGCGCTCCAGATCCCGCCGCTCCAGCAGCATGGACAGCGCCGCCTCGTACAGCGAGACGCGGCCCTGCGGCAGGAAGCCCCGGCGCTCCCGGTGCAGGGCGCACATCAGCGCGCACATCAGCGGGTTGGTCGCCAGCCGGCTCAACTCGGGGCTGCTGCGCAGCGACAGCGCCAGCGACTCGCCCAGCTCCTCGGTGGCGCCGGCCGCCGTGTGCCAGCGCCGGATGAACTGCCGCATGTCGGCCGGGCGCATCGCGCTGAGCGTGTACTCCTGGAAGCCCTCGCGCGCGAGCCACCGCCGGTCCAGCGCTGAGGGGCGCGAGGTGAGCAGCCACAGATTGCCCGGGAAGACGGCGATCAGCTTCTTGAGCCAGGACCTGGCGCGGGCCCGTTCGGCCTTGGGGATCTCGTCGGCGCCGTCGATCAGGAGCACGCCGCGCCCGTGCTGCAACACGCGCGCCGCCCAGCCGTCGGGCTCGGTGCCCACGAGCGGACAGCGGATCCAGCGCAGGAAGTCCTCGGGCATGGGCAGTTCGGCGTCCTTGCGCACCAGGGCGCGCAGCGGCAGGACGAACGGCACCCGCCCGTACAACTGCGGCAGGCCGCCAGGCACCCGGTCCTGCTGCGCCGTGGTGAGGGCCAGCCACTGGACGAGGGTCGTCTTGCCGGTGCCGGCGACCCCGCGCAGCAGGATCCGCTCATGGCTGGCGAGAAGCGCCTCGGCCGGGCCGCCGGCGCGCTCCGCCTCCGGGTCCCGGTCGGCGCCCGGCTCGCCGCTCACCACGGGCACCGGATCGGCGCCACCCCGGTACGGCATGGCCTCCAGGCTCAGATACGCGGACTCCAACGGCCAGTCCTGGCCGTCCGGTTCACGCAGGTCGACGCCGTAGATCGTGAGCCGGCCGTGACTCTCGACGACATAGCGCGCGTACGCCTCCTCGAACTCGGTGTCCTGGCGGCTGATGTCGGGCAGCCGCTTCAGCAGCCGGTCCAACTTCTCGCTCTGCTCGCGCAGTTCACGACTCTGCTCGATCTGGGCGCGGGCGGCGAAGCCCGCCTGCCGGCTGAAGAGACGCACCAGATGCACACACGCAGTCTCCAGGAGACGGTCGTGGAAGCGGGCCGCGTCGTCGCTGAGGAGCCGCCGGGTGTCGGGTCCCGCGCTCCTGGACAGTTCCGCGGCGAGCCGTTCGGGTCCGAGCGCGAAGGCGTGCACGTCGTCCATGTCGAGATCGCCGAGCGCGTGCAGGGTACGGGTCAGGGCCTGGCCGACGGCGTCGTGCTCGTCGGCGCCCACCGGCGGATCGTGGGGCCCGGCGGCGCTCACCGCGCGGCGCACCAACTCACGGGCGAGCCTGTGCAGATCGTCTTCGCTGAGGGTGCGGTGCTCCTTGGTGAAGGCCACCAGCCGGCGGATCGGGATCGGCCGGCCGCCGAACTCCGCCTCGGGCACCTTGCCGGCCGGTAACAGCAGCCGTTTCAGCACCGGCACG
>NZ_JAAPBF010000005.1 GCF_022695985.1 Streptomyces sp. NP-1717
CGCGGCGACACCCCGTTCGGTGATCTCCTCGGGGGTGCCCGTCACATCGACGGCGACGCCCGCCTCGTCGCCGCCGAGCGGCTGCAACGTGGCGAACTGCGAATCCAGCAGGGCGGTCGGCATGAAGTGCCCCTTGCGTCCCGCCATCCGGCGCTCGATCAGCGCGCGGTCACCGGTGAGATGCAGGAAGACGGCGTCGGGCGCCGCCGCCCGCAGCCGGTCGCGGTAGGCGCGCTTGAGCGCCGAACTGCTGACCACACCGCCGAGACCCGCCCGGCCGTGCGCCCAGCGCCCGATCGCGTCGAGCCACGGCCAGCGGTCGTCGTCGTCGAGCGGGGTGCCGGCGGTCATCTTGGCGATGTTCGCCGGGGGGTGGAAGTCGTCGCCCTCGGCGTACGGGACGCCCAGTGCGGCGGCCAGCAGGGGACCGACGGTGGTTTTGCCGGTGCCTGCCACGCCCATCACCACGACGACGTGGGGGGTGCTCATCTGATGCCTCACTGTCTTCACGTGCTCCGCTGCCTCCGCGCTACTGAAGCCGATAAGTACGACGTATTCAAGGTGTCGTAACCCACACGTCATATTTTTTCTTCGCCCGACCCGCCCCGTAGGCTTCCGTCATGACCACAGAAGGCCGGGGCCTGCATACCCATGTGCTCGACACCCTCGGTCTCGCCATCACGGGGGGCGAGTACCCCGAAGGCGGCGTCGTGCGCACCGACGAGGTCGCGCAGCGCTTCGACGTCTCGCGCACCGTCGTACGGGAAGTGGTCCGGGTCCTGGAGTCGATGCACCTCGTGCAGTCACGGCGCCGCGTCGGCGTCACGGTGCGCCCCGCCCGCGACTGGAACGTCTACGACCCGCGGGTCATCCGCTGGCGGCTCGCGGGCAGCGACCGCCCGCGCCAGCTGCGCTCCCTGACCGTGCTGCGCTCCGCGATCGAACCGGTCGCCGCCGGCCTCGCCGCCCTCCACGCCACGCCCGAACAGTGCGCCGCCCTCACCGAGCAGGCCCTCGGAATGGTCGCCACGTCACGAGGCCACCAGCTGGAGGGATACCTGCGACACGACATCGCCTTCCACCGGGTGGTTCTCGACGCGTCGGGCAACGAGATGTTCGCGCGGCTCGGCGACGTGGTCGCGGAGGTCCTGACGGGCCGCACGCGGCACGAGGTGATGTTCCACGACCCGGACCCGGCGGCCGTCACCCTGCACGTACAGGTCGCCGAGGCCGTACGGGAGCGGGACGCGGCCCGCGCGGAGGAGCTGACCCGGGAGATCGCCGTCGGCGCCCTCCAGGAACTCGACGTCCTGGCGCCCTGACCGGGGGCGGCGCGTGCGACCGCGACGGTGACAGACTTGCCCCTTCAGGCTCGAAGGAGAGGCAGGTCCTGGCATGTCGCAGCAGGTGCAAGGCGTCGTGGCGCCCGGCAAGAACGAGGCGGTGCGGGTCGAGACGATCGTGATCCCCGATCCCGGCCCCGGCGAGGCCGTGGTGAAGATCCAGGCGTGCGGTGTCTGCCACACCGATCTGCACTACAAGCAGGGCGGGATCAACGACGACTACCCCTTCCTCCTCGGGCACGAGGCGGCGGGTGTCGTGGAGGCGGTCGGCGACGATGTCACCGACGTCGCCCCCGGTGATTTCGTCGTTCTCAACTGGCGTGCCGTCTGCGGCAGTTGCCGGGCGTGCCTGCGGGGCAGGCCCTGGTACTGCTTCAACACCCACAACGCGAAGCAGAAGATGACCCTGCTCGGGGGTACCTCCCTGGCCGGAGGCTCAGGGGGAGGCGCCGAGCTGTCCCCCGCGCTCGGCATCGGGGCCTTCGCGGAGAAGACCCTCGTCGCCGCCGGACAGTGCACCAAGGTCGACCCGGCCGTCTCACCGGCCGTCGCCGGACTGCTGGGCTGCGGCGTCATGGCCGGCATCGGCGCGGCGATCAACACCGGCAACGTCGGCCGGGGCGACTCCGTCGCCGTCATCGGCTGCGGCGGGGTCGGCGACGCGGCGATCGTGGGCAGCCGCCTCGCGGGCGCGGCCCGGATCATCGCCGTGGACATCGACGACCGCAAGCTGGCCACGGCGCGGACGATGGGCGCCACCCACACCGTCAACTCCCGCTCCACCGACGCCGTCGAGGCGATCAGGGAGCTGACCGGCGGCTTCGGCGCCGACGTCGTCATCGAGGCGGTCGGCCGCCCGGAGACCTACGAACAGGCTTTCTACGCACGCGACTTGGCCGGCACGGTCGTCCTGGTCGGCGTCCCCACCCCCGAGATGAAGCTCGAACTGCCGCTGCTCGACGTGTTCGGACGCGGCGGCGCGCTCAAGTCGTCCTGGTACGGCGACTGTCTGCCCTCCCGCGACTTCCCCATGCTCATCGACCTGCACCAGCAGGGCCGTATCGACCTGGGCGCGTTCGTCACCGAGACCATCGGACTCGGCGACGTCGAGGAGGCGTTCGCCCGGATGCACGAGGGTCACGTCCTGCGTTCGGTGGTGATGCTCTGATGGCCGCCCGTATCGACCGGCTCGTCACCTCGGGCACCTTCTCGCTCGACGGCGGCACCTGGGACGTCGACAACAACGTCTGGATCGTCGGCGACGACACCGAGGCGATCGTCATCGACGCGGCCCACGACGCCGAGGCCATCGAGCGCGCGCTCGGCGGCCGGACGCTGCGCGCCGTGGTCTGCACCCACGCCCACAACGACCACATCGACGCCGCCCCGGCCCTCGCCGCCGCGACCGGCGCGCCGGTCCTGCTCCACCCGGACGACCTCCCGCTGTGGAAGCAGACCCACCCGGACCGCCTCCCGGACGGCGAACTCGCCGACGGCCAGGCCCTGTCGGTGGCCGGCACCACCCTGACGGTGCTGCACACCCCGGGCCACGCACCGGGCGCCGTCTGTCTTTACGCCCCCGGCCTGTCCACGGTCTTCACCGGTGACACGCTCTTCCAGGGCGGCCCCGGCGCCACCGGGCGGTCCTTCTCGCACTTCCCGACCATCATCGAGTCGATCCGCGAACGGCTGCTGACCCTGCCGCCCAAGACGGTGGTCCGTACCGGCCACGGCGACTCGACCACCATCGGCGACGAGGCGCCGCAGCTGGACGAGTGGATCAGGTCCGGCGGCTGAGCACGCCCCGTGAACGGCGAAAAGCCCCTGCTCAGCAGGGGCTTTTTCGATGGTGTCCGAGGGGGGACTTGAACCCCCACGCCCGATAAAGGGCACTAGCACCTCAAGCTAGCGCGTCTGCCATTCCGCCACCCGGACAAGGTGTCCGCCGGGCGACCAGAGGCCGTTCCGACGTGGAAAACCATAGCAAACATCGGGCACTGCCCGATCCCGCCCCGGTGGGAGGATGGGGCGACCACCGGCAACGACAGCGGGAGTGAGCAGCGTGAGCGAGTCGAACACGGGCGGGACGGTCTCGGGCGAGGACGAGGTCGTCGACCTCTGCCGCGATCTGATCCGGATCGACACCAGCAACTACGGCGACCACTCGGGGCCCGGCGAACGGCTCGCGGCCGAGTACGTGGCGGAGAAACTGGCCGAGGTGGGACTCGAACCGAAGATCTTCGAGTCCCACAAGGGCCGCGCCTCCACCGTGGCCAGGATCGCCGGCGAGGACCCCTCCAGGCCCGCGCTGCTCATCCACGGCCACACCGATGTCGTCCCCGCCAACGCGGACGACTGGACGTACGACCCGTTCGCCGGCGAGATCGCCGACGGCTGCCTCTGGGGGCGCGGCGCGGTCGACATGAAGGACATGGACGCCATGACCCTCGCCGTGGTGCGGGACAGGCTCCGCAGCGGACGCAGGCCCCCGCGCGACATCGTCCTCGCCTTCCTGGCCGACGAGGAGGCGGGCGGTACGTACGGGGCGCGGCATCTCGTCGACAACCACCCGGACCTCTTCGACGGCGTCACCGAGGCGATCAGCGAGGTCGGCGGCTTCTCGTTCACCGTCAACGAGAACCTGCGGCTCTATCTCGTCGAGACGGCGCAGAAGGGCATGCACTGGATGCGGCTGACCGTGGACGGCACGGCCGGCCACGGCTCGATGACCAACACGGACAACGCCATCACCGAACTCTGCGAGGCCGTGGGACGGCTGGGCCGGCACCAGTGGCCGGTGCGGATGACCAAGACCGTGCGGTCCTTCCTGGACGAGCTGTCCGACGCGCTGGGCGTACCGCTCGACCCGGAGGACATGGAGGGCACCCTCGCGACGCTCGGCGGCATCGCGAAGATGATCGGCGCCACCCTGCGCAACTCCGCCGCCCCCACGATGCTCGGTGCGGGCTACAAGGTGAACGTGATCCCCGGTCAGGCGACCGCCCATGTCGACGGCCGCTTCCTGCCCGGCTACGAGGAGGAGTTCCTCGCCGACATCGACCGGATCCTCGGCCCGCGCGTGCGGCGCGAGGACGTGCACGGCGACAAGGCCCTGGAGACCAGCTTCGACGGCAAGCTCGTGGACGCCATGCAGACCGCGCTCGTCGCCGAGGACCCGATCGCGCGGGCCGTCCCGTACATGCTCTCGGGCGGCACGGACGCCAAGTCCTTCGACGACCTCGGCATCCGCGGCTTCGGCTTCGCCCCGCTCAAGCTCCCGCCGGAGCTGGACTTCGCGGGGATGTTCCACGGGGTGGACGAGCGGGTGCCGCTGGACGGCCTGAAGTTCGGCGTACGGGTGCTCGACCGGTTCATCGACGCCTGCTGAGCCGGATATTCGGCAGTGCGTACGCAGTTGACTGAAAAGGGTGAATGCGACCATACGCTCGTAGCCTGATTACTTCCTTCTCGTTAAAGGTGTGCGGTCCGAGGTTGGGGCCGCGTTTGCCAACAAGGAGGAATAATGATCAAGAAGGTCGTCGCCGCTGCGGCTGCCACCGGCAGTCTCGTGCTCGCGGGCGCGGGTATGGCCGTTGCCGACTCCGGTGCCCAGGGTGCCGCTGTCGGGTCTCCCGGTGTGCTCTCGGGCAATGTCATCCAGGTGCCCATCCACATTCCGGTGAATGCGTGCGGCAACACGGTCTCCGTGATCGGGCTGCTGAACCCCACCTTCGGCAACACCTGCGTCAACGCGTGACGTTGTACCTCAACCCGTAAGGGTTGAGCCCGGGCGGCCCCGGAGTGCGCGCCATGCACTCCGGGGCCGCTGGGCCTCAATCCCCAGGCGGTCGTGCCGGGGGTAACCGGAAGGCAGAAGGCAGGAACAAGCTATGAGACAGGTCACGCGCAAAGGCCTGATCAGTGTGGCGGCGGCCGGCGGCGTACTCGCCCTCGGCGGCGGCTACGCACAGGCGGACTCGGCCGCGGACGGAACGGCGTCGAACTCCCCGGGCGTACTGTCCGGGAACAACGTCCAGGTCCCGGTGCACGTCCCGGTCAACGTCTGCGGCAACACCGTCGATGTCGTCGGGGTGCTCAACCCCGCCATGGGCAACAGCTGCGCGAACGCGTCCGACGGCGGTCGCGGCTCGCACGGCGGTTCACAGGGCGGCGGCTCGCACGGCGGCAAGGACCGCCCCGAGGGCAACGGCTCGCAGGGCGGGCACGGAGGCCACGGCGGCGGCTCGCACGCCGGGGGAGGAGCCGCCGACTCACCCGGTGTCGGCTCCGGCAACAACATCCAGGTGCCGATCGACATCCCCGTGAACGTCTGCGGGAACAGCGTCGACATCGTCGGGGTGCTCAACCCCGCCTTCGGCAACGAGTGCGCGAACGACGCGGACACCCCCGCGCCGCCGCCCGAGAAGCCCGAGGAGCCGGTCACCCCCGAGCCTCCGACGGACCGCGTCGTCCCGCCGACCCCGAACAAGCCGGAGACGCAGGCCGTCGGGTCCGGCGCCCCGGAGGGCACCGAGGTGCTGGCCCAGACCGGCGCCGGCGGGCTCGGACTGGTCATTCCGGCCGGCGCGGCCCTGCTGCTCGCGGGCGGCGTCATCTACCGCCGCACCCGCGCCGCCGCGTAACAGCGCGCGTACGGACAGGTCCGGTACGGCACGGGGTGGGCTCCGCACACAGCGGGGACCCACCCCGTCGCCGTTCACCAGGTGGCGCGTACCTGACGGATGATGCGCCGGCGCAGCCGCACCCGGCGACTGCCGTCCCGGTGGAGGCTCAGTCGGTCCATTTCCCAGTGTCCGTACTCGGCGTGGTCGGTCAGCAGGCGGGTCGCGTCGCTGCGGGACACCCCGCGCGGCACGTACACGTCGACAAATTCGTATTCCGGCATCGCATCTATTGTGCGGGCAGAGGCCCGGTACGGATAGCGTCTGCTCTATGTCTGATGCTGCGCAGCCCACGGCTGCCGAGGTACGTGCCGCCGCCGAGGCGGTCAAGGTCGCGCTGGACCGTCACCTCGCGGCGGTCGAACGCCGCACGGGTGAGGACGACCCGGCGGTCTCCGAGGCGTTCAACGCCCTCGCCACGGCGGCGGAGGCGTACGACGAGCGGCTCTACGACCTCTACGACGAGGTCACCCCGTTCGAGATTCCCGGCACGGACGACTCCTTGCCGCCCTACCGGGGTCCCGAGGAGCCGAACGCGCTCAGCGTGCTGATCCGCCGCGACTACGCGGTGGCGGAGCCGCGGAGACTGCTCGCCCAGGCGCAGCGCATCGCCGATGTCGACGGGGACGCCGAGACCGTGGCGGTCGTCGGCGCCAGCGTGCACGCCGCTGTGGGCGTGCTCTTCGGCGAGTACGAACCCGACGAGATCGCGTCCCGGCACAAGGAGTTCGGCCTGGAGGAGGGCGACTCCACCCTGTGGGTGTCGGCCGCCGACGACCTTCCGGAGCCCGGAGAATGGCTCGGCGCCCCCTTCGAACAGGCCGATCCGCAGCAGGTCGTCTGCCGCTTCGACGTCAGCTCGGTCTTCGACGAGGACGAGTTCGACGGCGTCGGCGTCGGCCGCAGCGGCTTCGGCGACCTCGGTGACCTGGAGGAACAGGACGCCTGACCGCGCCGTACGGCGCGCCCTCACCCTGTTGCGACAACGGCCGTCGGCCCGCCCGCGAAACTCGTGGACGGGCCGACGGCCGTTCGGGTCACACCCCGCGTTCACACCCCTCACACGGCGGGTGTCAGCAGGACCTCCAGGAGCGTACGGAGCCGCGTCGTCCGCTCGGCGGCCGGAACCCCGGCCACCGCGTGCGCGAGCGCCTGGTCGACGCCGTGGACCACGGACAGATGGCGCTCGCCCCGGCCGAAGGCCGTGTACACCCAGGGCCGGTTCAGACCCTGCGCCGCGTCACCGGGCAGCACCACGACGGCGGCCGGCCACCGCATCCCCGCCGCCTGGTGCGCGGTGAGCGCCCAGCCGTGCCGTACGACCGAATCCACCAGCTCCCTGGGCACCACGACGGGCACCCCGTCGCAGTCGAGGCGGAGCCCCTCCGCGTCCGCCGAGACGACCGAGCCCGTCAGGGTCCGGCCCGGGGCGGGCACATAGGCGACCCGGTCGTCCGGGTCGAAACCGCCGAAGCGGCCGGGGCCGGGATTCAGCCGCTCCTTGAGCGCCGTGTTCAGCGCGCGCGTCCCGACCGCGCCGCCGTGCCCGACCGTGATCACCTGCGTCTGGCCCGACGGGACACCGATGGCGCGCGGCACCGAGTCGGCGACGAGCTGCACCGTACGGTGCACGGCCTCGCCCGCGTCGCGTACCGGCACGATCACGATCTCCTTGCCGGGCGCCTCGACCTGGTTCAGCTCACCGATGCCGATCCCGGAGACCAGTTCGCCGAGAGGCCCGGGGTCGGGCGTGCGCGAGGCGATCTGCGGGCACACACGGGCCGCCAGCAGATCGGCGAAGACCCGCCCGGCGCCCGCCGACCACAGCACCCCGGGGTCGCCGGAGAGGACCAGCCGCGCGCCGTCGGGCAGCGACTCGACCAGTACCGTCGCCGTCTCCACGTCCAGTTGGGGCGCGTCGAGGACGACGAGGAGGTCGAGGTCGAGCGCACCGTCCGCGTCCCGCCCCGGCCCCTCCGCGCCGGAGAGCAGCCCCGCGACCGTGACGGCGCCCGCGCCCAGCCGGCGCCGGCCGTTCTCGCTGTGCGCGGCGACGACCGGCCGCAGGCCGAGCGTGCGGACGGCCTCGGCGAGGGCCACCGGCTCGGCACGCGCGGCCTCACCGCCCGTGTGGACGACGAGGCCGTGTCCGGCGACCGCGCGGATCAGCTCGGCCGCCGAGGGCGACGGGGCCTGCGCCGCCGCCTCGTCCCAGGACGCCCCCTGGGCGGTCTTCACCAGGCGGGCCAGACCGTCGGCGAGGCTCTCCTCGGCGAGGGCGTACCGGTCGAGACCGAGCAGGACGGGTACGGCCGGGCCGTCGGCGTCGCCGGTGGTCTCGCCGTCCTCCGTGTCCGTGTCCGCGTCGTCGTCGGCGCCGTCCTGGAACACCAGCACGGCGCCCTCCGCGATCGCGTGCTGGAGTGCCTGGTCGGGATCGGGCACCGACCGCTCCGCCAACGCGGCCCGCACGGCCGGGAAGGTGAGCGCGGTGTGCCCCAGCAGGGCGGCGCGCTCCAGCTGCCAGCCGACGAGAGCGGCGGCCCGCCGTCCGTCACCGGGACCGCAGCCGTCGCCGAGGAGCGCGCGGGCGAATCCGTCGGCCTGTTCGGGCCGGACACCGGGGACGGACAGCAGGAGCCACGGATCCTCGCGCAGCAGATCGCCTGCCCGCTCGCCGAGCGTGGCGGTGACCTGCGGGGCCAGCGTCGCCGGCGCACCGCCTTCGGTGAGCACACCGGCGGCCGCCGCCACGGCCTCAGGAGCGGTCTCGGGGCCGCCGGAGACGGCACGGGCGGGCTCGGGAGCCCGGACCCGGTTCTGAGCCGGTACGGCGGGAGCTGCGGCCTCGGGTGCCACGTGACGGGCCGGGGCCGCCTGACCGCCCTCCATGGCCCGCACGGCGGCGAGCAGATCGGCCGCCTGCCCACTGAGCTTGGCGCCCGCGGGAATGGGCCCCTCCTTCTCGGCCTTCCGCCGCGCGATCCGCTCACGCAACTCACGCTGCGCGGCGATCTCCACCTCCACGTCGGTCGGCTGAGCCACCTCGTCCCCCGGGACGTGGCCCCCGTCGGGGGTACCGGGCACGGCGTCGCCGTCCTCGGCGGACGCGCTCCCGCCTCCGTCGGACGTGACCCCGGCGCTCCCGTCCCCGCCGGATCCGATCGCGCTCCCGGCGGGGGCGGCTCCGCCGGGCGCACTGGGTACGGCTTCGCCGTCCCCGAGCGTGTTCCCGTCCCCGTCGGTGGTGGCTCCACCGGGGGCACCGGGTGCGGCGTCGCCGTCCTCGGCGGACGCGTCGGTGCCCCCGGCGTCACCGTGGACAGCGCCCGCGCTCTCGCCCCTGGCTGACGCGGGCCCGGCCTCGTGCCCGGCGGGCGCGACCCCGCCCGGCGCACCGGGTACGGCTCCGCCGTCTGCGAGCGCGTTACCGCCCCCGTTGGGTGTGGCCTTGTCCTGGCCCCCGGCGGGCGCGACCCCGCCCGGCGCACCGGGTACGGCTCCGCCGTCGACCCTGGAAGCGCCCGCGTCGCTGTCGCGCGTGGCTCCGCTCTCGGCGTCGGTTACGGCTGCGCCGTCCACGGCGGACGCGTCGGCGTCCCCGGCAGGTGTGGCTCCGTCCCCGGCGTCGGATACGGCGTCACCGGGGACAGCGCCCGCGCTGCCGTCCGCCGCGGCCTCGCTCCCGTCAGGGCCGGCTCCGCCCGGCGCACCGGGTACGGCGACCGCACCCCCGTCCGCCGCGGACGCGGCCCCGTCCTCCTCGTTCGCGGCTGCGCCGGCCCCGTCCGTCGCTGACGGCGACTCCGACTTCTCCGCGACTGCGGTGTCGCGGGCGTCGGCGGGGGATCCGGGGGGCGTTCCCCGGGAAGGCACAGTCACAGCGTGCTCCAGTCCTGATCGGGATAGCGGTGCACGGGCGCCGACACGTCGTCGAGCGCCTGGCAGATCTCGTCCGGAAGCCTAAGGCTCTCCACTGACAGCGCGGCCGTGAGCTGCCGCGCGTTGCGCGCCCCGACGATCGGGGCGACCACGCCCGGCCGGTCCCTGACCCACGCCAGCGCCACCTCCAGCGGTGTCGTCGCCAGCCCCTCCGCCGCCGTCACCACCGCGTCGACGATGCGGCTCGCCGGTTCGTCGAGATACGGCTCCACGAACGGCGCCAACAGCTCCGACGCGCCACGGGAGTCGGCGGGCGTGGAGTGCCGGTACTTGCCCGTCAGCACTCCCCGGCCGAGCGGCGACGAGGGCAGCAGCCCGACCTCCAGATCGACGGCGGCCGGCAACACCTCGCGCTCCACGCCCCGTTGCAGCAGGGAGTACTCCATCTGTGTGCTGGCCAGCCGGGTCCGCACCCCGGGTGAGGCGAGCTGCCAGGTCGCCGCCTTGGCGAGCTGCCAGCCCGAGAAGTTCGACACCCCCGCGTATCTCGCCCGGCCGCTGCTCACGGCTATGTCGAGCGCCTGGAGCGTCTCCTCCAACGGCGTCCCGGTGTCGAACGCGTGGAGCTGCCAGAGGTCGACATGGTCGGTGCCGAGCCGCTCCAGCGACGCGTCCAGGGCGGACAGCAGATGTCCCCGCGACCCGTTGAAGCGTCTGTACGGATCGGGCACGCTGCCCGCCTTGGTGGCGATCACCAGCTCCCGGCGGGGCAGGAGTCTGTCCACCAGCTGCCCGAGCAGATACTCGGCCTCCCCGCCCCCGTACACGTCGGCGGTGTCGACGAGAGTGCCGCCCGCCTCCCAGAACGCCTTCAACTGGTCGGCCGCGTCGTGCTCGTCGGTGTCGCGCCCCCAGGTCAGCGTGCCGAGTCCGATCCGGGACACTCGCAGGCCGGTACGGCCGAGATGCCTCTGCTCCATGACCGCTGAGGTTACTGGCCGTGGCCCGGGTCGAGTTGAGCCTGTGGACAACCCGGCCCCGGCGGGCGCCCGATGCCGCCCCTGACGGATGCCGACACCACGCGCTAGAGTCCCGGCACAGGGACGTTACTGATCAGTAAGGGAGTGGTTATGCGGCTCGGCATCAATCTCGGCTACTGGGGCGCCGGCATGGACGGCGACAACCTCGCCGTCGCCCAGGAGGCCGACCGGCTCGGCTACGACGTCTGCTGGGCCGCCGAGGCGTACGGCTCCGACGTCCCCACCGTGCTGAGCTGGGTCGCCGCCCAGACGGAGAACATCGACGTCGGCTCGGCGATCATGCAGATCCCGGCCCGCCAGCCCGCCATGACCGCGATGACGGCCGCCACGCTGGACTCCCTCTCCGGCGGCCGGTTCCGCCTCGGCCTCGGGGTCTCCGGACCGCAGGTCTCCGAGGGCTGGTACGGCGTGAAGTTCGACAAGCCGCTGGCCCGCACCCGCGAGTACGTCGAGATCGTCCGCCGCGCGATGTCCCGCGAGCGCCTCTCCTACGAAGGCGACCACTGGACCCTGCCCCTGCCCGGCGGCCCCGGAAAGCCGCTCAAGCTCACGGTCCACCCCGAGCGCGAGCACATCCCCCTCTACATCGCCGCGATCGGCCCCAAGAACCTGGAGCAGACCGGCGAGATCGCCGACGGCGCCCTGCTGATCTTCCCCTCGGCCGAGCATCTTGAGGAGACCGCGATCAGGCATCTGCGCGCGGGCCGTGAGAAGGCCGGTCTGACCATGGACGGGTTCGACGTCTGCCCGACCCTGCCGATCGCGCTGGGCGACGACATCGACGCGCTGGCCGACATGTTCCGCCCGTACACCGCGCTCTACGTGGGCGGCATGGGCAGCCGGAAGCAGAACTTCTACAACCAGCTCGCCTGCCGCATGGGCTACGAGCGCGAGGCTGCGGAGATCCAGGACAAGTACCTGGACCGCGACAAGGACGGGGCCGCAGCCGCCGTACCGCACCAGCTGATCGACTCGACCACGCTGCTCGGCCCGGTGGAGCGGATCGCCGACCGGATGACGGCGTACGCAGCGGCCGGTGTCACGACGCTGACGCTCGCTCCCGCCGGCTTCACCCTCGACGAGCGGCTCGCGGCCCTGCGCGCGGGCACCGAGGCACTGGAACTGGCCGGGCTCGTCACCTGAGCGGGCCCCGCACGCCCGGACGCTCCTGACCGCGTCCGGGGCGCGCACCCGGGACCGAGAAGTCCGCGGCCGTGGTGGGGGCTCGGGGGGTCTTCCCCGCCACGGCCGTCATGAAGGACAACGCCCCGCCCGCCACCCGGTTACGCACCCCCGCATACGTACGGACGTGCCCCCGGGTCTCGCGGGTTCTTCCGAGGTCTCCCTCCTTCGGCCGAGTCGGGGCCCTGAGCTGTTGCCTCTTCCCCCGTGTCGGATTTGACTCCTTGTGCGGATGTCTGTGGGGACATCCGGCATGGAGGTGGCATTCGATGTTCTCGGCCCGAGGCCTGTTCGAGGAAATCCTCGACAACGACGACTCCTTCCGGCTCTTCTGCTCCATCGCGGCCAGCGGCGAGACCCAGGGCGGCTGGGAGAACGGCCGTATCGCCGCCCTGGTGCCCGAAGGGATGCGGGATCTCGCACCCAAGATCGCCCGGCACGGCGCCGACGAGGACAAACACGGGCGGATCTTCAACGCGCTGCTCAAGCGGCGCGGCCTGGAGCCGGTCGACGTCCCGCCCGACACCGACTACACGATGCTGCTCGAACAGCGGGGCATCGGCCTCCCGCACGACAAGCTGCGCCGGGACGACCCGCTGACCGAGGAGGACGTCGTCGTCTACCTCTGCCACAGCCGGGTCACCGAACAGCGCGCCGGGGACCAGATGGACATGCTGGTGAAGTACTTCGGCGACCACCCGGTCGTCGGCAACGCCATCAGGATCATCAGCGCCGACGAGGACAACCATCTCGCCTACTGCCACGAGGAGTTGCTGCGCCTCGCGCGCCGGGGTCACGGCCGCACCATCCACCGGGTGCTCCACGAGAGCGCGCGGGCCGAGATCCGGATCTACCGCGATGTGAGCCTCGCCGTGATGGACCACATGGGTCGCGTACTGGGCTGGCCCCGGGCCAAGTCGGCGCTGCTGACCGCCGGCATCCACGGTCTGTACGCGATGGAACGGGCGGGCGGCTGGCGGCGGATGGTCGGCCTCTCGATGCCGGAGCGCCGTGACGCGCTGGGCGGCCCGGCGACCGCGGCCGCCTTCTGAGCCGCCGGGGCCCCGGGACCTCCGGGCCCCGGGGCGGCGTCGGGCGAGCCGGCCGGCCGGGCCGTCAGAGCCAGCCGTTGCGCTTGAACAGCCGGTGCAGGAACGTCACCGCGCCCACCATCAGCAGCAGCGCGCCCGGATAACCCCACACCTGCCCGAGTTCGGGCATGTGCTGGAAGTTCATGCCCCAGATCCCCGCCAGCAGCGTCGGCACGGCCGCCATCGCCGCCCAGGCGGAGATCTTGCGCATGTCGTCGTTCTGCCGCACGCCCATCTGCGCGAGATGCGCGGACAGGATGTCCGACAGCAGCCGGTCGAGCCCCTCCACCTGTTCGTTGACGCGCGTCAGATGGTCGTCCACGTCCCGGAAGAACGGCTGCGACCGCTCCTGGACGAACGGCACCCCGGAGCGCGTGAGCCGCGAGACCGGCGCCGCCAGCGGCCCGGCGGCCCGGCGGAACTCCAGCACCTGCCGTTTGAAGGTGTAGATCCGCTCCGCGGCCGGCTGGTCGCCCGCCTCGCGGCGGCGCCCCGAGCCGCCCTCGGTGGGCGAGAAGACCTGCGACTCCAGCTCCTCCAGGTCGATCTGGAGCTCCGCGCCGACATCGAGATAGTGGTCGACCACCGCGTCGCTCACGGCGTACAGCACCGCCGTGGGCCCGTGCCTGAGCACCTCGGGCTCCGACTCCAGGCGTTGGCGCACCGCGTGCAGGGGCGCCCCCTCGCCGTGCCGGACCGTCACCACGAACGAGTCGCCGATGAAGACCATCAGCTCGCCGCTGGAGACGGTGTCGTGCTCGGAGTCGTACACCACCGGCTTGAGCACCATGAACAGGGAGTCGTCGTAGACCTCCAGCTTGGGCCGCTGATGGGCCTTGAGTGAGTCCTCCACGGCCAGCGGGTGCATGCCGAACTCGCTGCTGACGAGATCGAACTCGTTCTCCGTCGGCTCGTGCAGCCCCACCCAGAGGAAGGCGTTCCCCTCGGCCCGCACCTCGGCGAGGGCGTCGGACAGATCGGCGGGCCCGTCCGTACGGCGCCCGTCGCGGTAGATGGCACTGTCGACGATCACGCCGGTCATTCTTCCCGGGCAGCACGCTTTGACGCACCTGCGCCACATCCGCGCCGCGCGCCCCGTACGTCCCGCGCCCTCTGCCACGTGCGTCCGGCGCCCGTCCTCCCGGCACCGGCCGCCCCCGTCACCGAAGCGTTTAGGCTGGCCGCCATGGCCACCCTGATCCTCGTACGGCACGGACGCTCCACCGCCAACATCTCGGGCGTCCTCGCCGGCCGGACCCCCGGCGTCGCGCTCGACGAGCGGGGCGCCGCACAGGCCGCCGCCCTGCCGGGACGGCTCGCGGGACTGCCGCTCGCCGCCGTCGTCAGCAGCCCGCTCCAGCGCTGTCTGGAGACCGTCCGGCCGCTCGTCGAGGCCCGCCCCGGCATCGAGACGCACCAGGACGACCGGATCAGCGAGTGCGACTACGGTGACTGGTCGGGGCGCAAACTCTCCGAACTGGCCGACGAACCCCTGATGTCCGTCGTGCAGCAGCACCCCTCGGCCGCCGTGTTCCCCGGCGGTGAGTCGATGCGCGCCATGCAGGCGCGCGCCGTGGACGCCGTACGGGACTGGAACACCCGCGTCGAGGCGGAGCACGGCGAGGGCGCCGCCTATCTGATGTGCTCGCACGGCGACATCATCAAATCGCTGGTGGCCGACGCGCTCGGCATGCATCTCGACCTCTTCCAGCGCATCCACGCCGACCCCTGTTCCGTCACCGCCATCAGGTACACCCGGCTGCGCCCGTTCGTGGTGCGGCTGGGGGACACCGGCGACCTCGGTTCCCTGACACCGCGTGAGAACGAGGCCGGGGAGAAGAAGGACAGTGGTGGTGCGGCGGTCGTGGGCGGCGGCAGCGGCGCGCCGTGATCTCCGCGCGCAGTAGGGTGGACGGGCCGTCCGTGCCACCTCGGAGGTTCGCTCTCCGAGCGCCGCGGCCCGCCCCATTTCCGTCAATTCCCAAGGGAGACAGAACGTGTCCCGTCAGGTGTTCCTCTACGACCCGCCGGACCGCTTCGTGGCCGGTACGGTCGGGCTGCCTGGCCGCCGTACGTTCTTCCTCCAGGCATCCGCCTCGGGCCGCGTCACCAGCGTGGCCCTGGAGAAGACCCAGGTCGCCGCGCTCGCCGAGCGGATCGATGAGCTGCTCGACGAGGTCGTGCGCCGTACCGGCGGCAACGCGCCGGTGCCCGCCATGGCACCCACCGACGTCGCCGACGCCGCACCGCTCGACGCGCCTGTCGAGGAGGAGTTCCGGGTCGGCACCATGGCGCTGGCCTGGGACGGCGACGAACAGCGCATGATCGTCGAGGCCCAGGCCCTGGTCGAACTCGACGCGGACACCGACGAGGACCTCGCCGACGCCGAGGAACGGCTGCTCCAGGACGAGGAGAACGGTCCGCCGATGCTCCGCGTCCGGCTGTCCGGCGCCCAGGCGAGGGCCTTCGCCAAACGTGCCCTGGACGTGGTCAACGCCGGCCGGCCGCCGTGCCCGCTGTGCAGTCTGCCGCTCGACCCGGAGGGACACGTGTGCCCGCGCCAGAACGGATACCGGCGCGACGCATGAGCGTGACAGCGGTCGATCTGATCACCAAGGGCGAGCTGACCGTACGGGGCCGGATCCGTGAGGCATCCAACGCGGTCCTGTACTGCGCGGTGTCGTACGAGGGCGAGGAGGCGCACTGCGTCTACAAGCCCGTCGCGGGGGAGCAGCCGCTCTGGGACTTCCCCGACGGGACGCTCGCCGGGCGCGAGGTGGCCGCGTACGAGATCTCCGAGGTGACCGGCTGGGGTCTCGTCCCGCCCACGGTGCTGCGTGACGGTCCGTACGGCGAGGGCATGTGCCAGCTGTGGATCGAGGCCGACGAGAGCGACTCCGCGCCCCAACTCCTCGCCCTGGTCGAGGAGGAGGAGCCGGCCGACGGCTGGAAGGCGATCGGCTTCGCCGAGGTCGGCGAGGGCCGCACCGCGCTGCTGGTGCACGCCGACGACGCCCGGCTGCGGCGGCTCGCCGTCCTCGACGCCGTGATCAACAACGGCGACCGCAAGGGCGGCCATCTGCTGCCCGGGGCCGGCGGGCGGCTGTACGCGATCGACCACGGAGTCACCTTCAACGTGGACGACAAACTGCGCACCCTGCTCTGGGGATGGGCGGGAGAGCCGCTGCCCGCCGAGGCCGTGACCGTACTGGACCGGCTGGCCGCCGAACTGGTCGAAGGAACCCCGCTCACCACCCGGTTGGCCGAATTGATCACACCGGCCGAGACCGAGGCCGTTCGGTCCCGGGTCCAGGAGATGCGCCGCACGGGACGCCATCCGAAGCCGTCCGGACAGTGGCCCGCGATCCCCTGGCCGCCGGTCTGAGCGCGGGCGCCGCCCACCGGCCGCGCGGCTCCGGCGGCTCCGTGGACACCGCCTTCCGGCCTGCGTACGAGGGCCACCACGCACCAACGGGCCGACGACGCAAGAGCGCCGAACCGGACAACAGCGCCGGTCCGGTTCGTATCCGGAACCAACGTCCGGTTACGCTCATGACATGCATGCCTGGCCCGCTTCCGACGTCCCCGCCCTGCCCGGCAAGGGCCGCGACCTCCGGATTCACGACACAGCGACCGGTGGACTCGTCACCGTCGACCCCGGCCCCGTCGCCCGTATCTACGTCTGCGGCATCACGCCGTACGACGCGACGCACCTGGGGCACGCGGCGACCTACAACGCGTTCGACCTCGTGCAGCGCGTATGGCTCGACACCAAGCGGCAGATCGAGTACGTCCAGAACGTCACCGACATCGACGACCCGCTCCTGGAGCGGGCGGCGCGCGACGGAGAGGACTGGACCGGGCTCGCCGAGCGCGAGACGGCGCTCTTCCGTGAGGACATGACGGCGCTGCGGATGCTGCCGCCGCGGCACTACATCGGCGCGGTCGAGGCGATACCGGGCATCGTGCCGCTCGTGGAGCGGCTGTGTGACAGCGGCGCGGCGTACGTCCTGGACGGCGACGTGTACTTCTCCGTCGAGGCCGACCCGCACTTCGGCGAGGTGTCCGGTCTCGACGCCGAGGCGATGCGGCTGCTCTCCGCCGAGCGCGGCGGCGACCCCGAGCGCCCGGGCAAGAAGAACCCGCTCGACCCGATGCTCTGGATGGCCGCCCGCGAGGGTGAGCCGAGCTGGGAGGGCGGCAGCCTCGGCCCCGGCCGTCCCGGCTGGCACATCGAGTGCGTGGCCATCGCACTCGACCATCTCGGCATGGGCTTCGACGTCCAGGGCGGCGGCAGCGATCTCGCCTTCCCGCACCACGAGATGGGCGCCTCGCACGCACAGGCGCTGACCGGCGAGCACCCCTTCGCGAAGGCGTACGTGCACGCAGGGATGGTCGGGCTCGACGGCGCGAAGATGTCCAAGTCCAAGGGCAATCTGGTCTTCGTCTCGACCCTGCGCCACGAGGGCGTGGAGCCGGCCGCCATCAGGCTCTCGCTGCTCGCGCACCACTACCGCGCGGACTGGGAGTGGACCGGCCAGGTGCTCGAAACCGCCGTGGCGCGCCTCGCGCGCTGGCGGGCCGCCGTGTCCCGGCCCGACGGCCCGTCGGCTTCGGGCCTGGTGGAAGAGGTGCGCGAGGCGCTGTCGAACGATCTGGACGCCCCGGCGGCGCTGGCGGCGGTCGACCGCTGGGCCGCGCTTCAGGAGACCACGGGGGGTACGGACGAAGGGGCGCCCGGAGTGGTGTCCCGCACCGTCGACGCGCTGCTGGGCGTCGCGCTGTAGCCCCTGCTGGGCGCGGCGCTGCTGGGGCCCCACCCGACCGGTGCTCCGTGGACGGGGGGACCTGTCAGGTGGCTCTTCGCGGCCCGCGGCGGGGCGTCGATCCGCTCGGCATCCGCCCGGTCGACGCCCCGCCGGGCGCCGCACTGTTGGGGGCCGTCCGGCCGGTGCCCCGGCGGACCGGGGCACCGGTCCGCCAGGTCTTCGCCGGCCGTTGTCCTGCGCAGACGGGCGGGTTCCGCCGGGCCCCCCGAGTCCGGGGGTTCGCCCGGTCCACGCCCTGCCCGGCGGGTGGCGCCGGTGGGCCTCCGTCGCCTCGGCCCTGGGGCCGGTCCCGGAAAGACGTACGGGCCGCGCAGCGGCCCGTACGTCCTCCGTCTCGGCCGCCGACGGCTCAGTCGTCCGAGGAATCCTCGTCGTCCCCCGAGCCGGAGTCCGGCCCCGCCTTGCCGTCCGGCCCCGCCTTGCCGTCCGGCTCCGGCTTCTCGTCCGGCCCGGCAGCCGGCCCCGTGCCGGACTCGGCGCCGGGATCCGGCGTCGGCCCCGGCCGCTGTGCCCGCGGCGGTCTGCCGCGTCCCGGGCCCGACGTGTCCCGCAGATACGTCCCCGAACCCTCACCGGTCTCCGTGGCGTGCCCGCCCGGCTGCTGGCCGGGACCGCCGTCACGCCGCCGCAGATACCGCTCGAACTCCCGAGCGATGGCCTCGCCCGACGCCTCCGGCAGCTCCGCGGTGTCCCGCGCCTCCTCCAGCGACTGGACGTACTCCGCCACCTCGCTGTCCTCGGCGGCCAGTTGGTCCACCCCGAGCTGCCACGCCCGCGCGTCCTCCGCCAGCTCGCCCAGCGGGATCCGCAGCCCGATCAGATCCTCCAGCCGGTTCAGCAGGGCCAGCGTCGCCTTCGGGTTGGGCGGCTGCGAGACGTAGTGCGGTACGGCGGCCCACAGGCTCACCGCGGGCACCCCCGCGTGCGTGCACGCCTCCTGGAGGATGCCGACGATGCCGGTCGGGCCCTCGTACCGCGTCTCCTCCAGGTCCATCGTCCTGGCCAGGTCCGCGTCCGAGGTCACGCCGCTGACCGGCACCGGACGGGTGTGCGGGGTGTCGCCGAGCAGCGCGCCCAGGATCACCACCATCTCCACGCCCAGTTCATGGGCGAAGCCCAGGATCTCGTTGCAGAAGGAGCGCCAGCGCATGGACGGTTCGATGCCGCGGACCAGTACCAGGTCACGGGGTTTCTCCCCGCCGACCCGGACCACGGAGAGCCGGGTCGTGGGCCAGACGATCTTCCTCGCGCCGCCGTCCAGCCAGACCGTGGGCCGGTTGACCTGGAAGTCGTAGTAGTCCTCGGCGTCCAGCGCCGCGAACACCTCGCCCTTCCACTCCCGGTCCAGATGCCCGACCGCCGTGGAAGCGGCGTCGCCGGCGTCGTTCCAGCCCTCGAACGCGGCCACCATGACCGGGTCGATCAGCTCGGGTACCCCCTCGAGCTCGATCACCCAGGCCTCCTTCCGAAGTCTTCTCTGAACGTACGGACCAACCTTACGGCTTCTCAGCTACCCGTCCGCAGCCCCCGTGCACGCGCGGGTGAACTTCCGCGTCGCTGGGCATGGCTGGGGTGCCGATGCAACGAACCGGAGAATTCATCCGAGCTGTGACCGTAAATTTCGTTCCGCCCCTGGACGTTTACCCGTCAACGACGCTATACATCGGATGACCGAAGAGGTCCGATGTTCTTCTCAGGGGGCGTGCAGTGAGTCAGACCGTCACAGAGTTCGGGGTAGACGACATCCGCTTCCCCACCTCGGAGCAGCTCGACGGCTCGGACGCCATGAACCCGGACCCCGACTACTCCGCCGCGTACGTGGTGCTGCGCACCGACGACGGCGCCGAGGGCCACGGGTTCTGCTTCACCATCGGCCGGGGCAACGACGTACTGGCCGCGGCCATCGAGGCCCTGCGCCCGTACGTGATCGGGCGCCCCGCGCCGCGTACCGCCGCCGACCTCGCCGCGCTCCACATCGAGCTCACCCACGACTCGCAGCTGCGCTGGCTCGGCCCGGAGAAGGGGGTCATGCACATGGCCGCCGGCGCGGTCATCAACGCGGCCTGGGACCTCGCGGCCAAGGCCGCGGGCCTGCCCGTCTGGGAGTTCCTGGCGTCCATGACACCCGAGGAACTCGTCTCACTCGTCGACTTCCGCTACCTCACCGACGCCCTCACCCCGGCCGATGCGCTGGAGATCCTGCGCGCCGCCGAACCCGGCCGCGCCGAACGCGCCGCCAGACTGCGCGCCGAGGGCTACCCCGCGTACACCACCTCACCGGGCTGGCTCGGCTACTCCGACACCAAACTCGTCACCCTCGCCGAACAGGCCGTCGCCGACGGCTTCGAGCAGATCAAGCTCAAGGTGGGCGGCGACCTGGAGGACGACGTACGGCGCATGAAGCTGGCCCGCGCCGCGGTCGGCCCCGACATCCGGATCGCCGTCGACGCCAACCAGCGCTGGGACGTCCCCGACGCGATCCGCTGGATGACCGCGCTCGCCCCGCACGAACCGCACTGGATCGAGGAGCCCACCAGCCCCGACGACATCCTCGGCCACGCCGCCGTCCGGGCCGGACAGCCCGTCAAGGTCGCCACCGGCGAACACGGCGCCAACCGCGTCCTGTTCAAGCAACTGCTCCAGGCGGACGCCGTCGACTTCGTCCAGATCGACGCCGCGCGCGTCGCCGGCGTCAACGAGAACCTGGCGATCCTGCTCCTCGCCGCCAAGTACGGCAAACCGGTCTGCCCGCACGCCGGCGGAGTCGGCCTCTGCGAACTGGTCCAGCATCTGGCGATGTTCGACTACGTTGCCGTCTCGGGCACGTGGGACGACCGCGTCATCGAGTACGTCGACCATCTCCACGAGCACTTCACCGACCCGGTGGTGATCGACTCCGGCCGCTACGTCGCCCCCGGCGCCCCCGGCTTCTCCGCACGTATGCGCCCCGAGTCGATCGCCGCGCACCGCTACCCCGAAGGGCCCGTCTGGCAGGCCCGCCGCACCACCGAGGAGGTCAACTCATGACCGCGGCACACCACTCAGGCGACTTCACGGGCCTGGGCGCCCTCGTCACCGGCGGCGCCTCCGGCATCGGCGCCGCCGTCGCGACCCTGCTGCTGGCGCGCGGCGCGCGCGTGGCCGTACTCGACCGCGACACCGCCTCCGCCCCCGCGGGCACCCTGGCGCTCAAGGCCGACGTCGCGGACGACGACGCCGTCCGCGCGGCGGTCGACGCGGCCGCCGCCGAGTTCGGGGCCCTGCACACCGTCGTCTCCAACGCCGGGATCGGCGCCATCGGCACCGTCACCGACAACGACGACGCCGAATGGCTGCGGGTCATCGACATCAACGTCCTCGGCATGGTCCGCACCGCACGCCACGCGCTGCCCCATCTGCGGCGCGCCGCCGCCGACCGCCCCGGCCACGTCTCGATCACCCAGACCTGCTCCATCGCCGCCACGGCGGGCCTTCCGCAACGCGCCCTGTACAGCGCCAGCAAGGGCGCCGTGTACTCGCTGACTCTCGCCATGGCCGCCGACCACGTCCGGGAAGGCATCCGCGTCAACTGCGTCAACCCCGGTACCGCGGACACCCCGTGGGTCGGGCGCCTCCTCGACCAGGCACCCGACCCCGCGGCCGAACGCGCCGCCCTCGAAGCGCGCCAGCCCACGGGACGGCTGGTCGGCGCGGACGAGGTCGCCGCCGCGGTCGTCTATCTCGCGAGCCCCGCCGCCGCCGCCGTCACGGGCACGGCACTCGCGGTCGACGGCGGAATGCAGGGACTGCGCCTGCGCCCCGCCACCCCCTGATTCTGTGAGCTTGAGCCGACACTCACCCAAGGACGGACAATCCATGCTGCGACACCCTGTGGGGCGATCCCCACGCACCGCACTGCGTACGAGCGCCGCGGCCTGCGCCGCGCTGCTCGCCGTCACGGCCCTCGCGGGCTGCAACCGTGACTCGGAGGGCGGGGACGCCGAAGGCGGCGGCAAGGTCGGCATCGACCTGCCCCGCAGTGACAGCGACTTCTGGAACTCCTACCAGCAGTACATCGAGTCCGGCGTCAAGGACGAGGGGATCGACGCCCTGTCGCTGACCAACTCGCAGAACGACATCGGCAAACTCGTCTCCAACGTCCAGGCCTTCACCGACCAGGGCGCCAAGGCCGTGGTCATGGCCCCGCAGGACACCGGCGCGATAGCCGAGACGCTGGCGAACCTGAACGAGAAGAAGATCCCCGTCGTCAGCGTGGACACCCGCCCCGACAAGGGCGACGTCTACATGGTCGTGCGGGCCGACAACCGCGCGTACGGCCAGAAGGCGTGCGAGTACCTCGGCGAGCAGCTGGGCGGCAAGGGCAAGGTCGCCGAGTTCCAGGGCGACCTCTCCTCCATCAACGGCCGCGACCGGTCGGAGGCGTTCAAGAGCTGCATGGACGAGAAGTTCCCGGACATCCAGGTGTTCGAGCTGGCCACCGAGTGGAAGGGCGAGGTGGCCTCCGCCAAGCTCCAGTCCACCCTCGCCGCGCACCCGGATCTGGGCGGCATCTACATGCAGGCCGGCGGCGTCTTCCTGCAGCCCACGCTCGCGCTGCTGGAGCAGAAGAAGCTCCTCAAGCCGCCGGGGGAGAAGGGCCACATCACGATCATCTCCAACGACGGCATCCCGGAGGAGCTGGACGCGATCCGGGCGGGCAAGATCGACGCCACGATCTCCCAGCCCGCCGACCTGTACGCCAAGTACGCCCTGTACTACGCGAAGCAGGCGCTCGCCGGGAAGACCCCGAAGGCGGGTCCGACCGACCACGACTCCAACATCATCAAGATCCCGGGCGGGTTCGAGGACCAGCTCCCCGCGCCCCTGGTGACCAAGGAGAACGTGGACGACGAGGCGCTGTGGGCCAACCAGCTGGAGAAGAAGAGCTGACCATGCATCACGCCCAGGCACCCGCGGCCGGAGCGCCGGCGCCCGCCGTCCACGCGCAGGGCATCGTCAAGCGCTTCGGTCCCACCGTGGCGCTCGACGGTGTCCGCCTGACCGTCGCGCCCGGCGAGTCCCACGCACTCGTCGGGCGCAACGGCGCCGGCAAGTCCACCCTTGTCAGCGTCCTCACCGGACTCCACGAGGCCGACGCGGGCGAGGTGAGCTTCGGAGGCGAGCCGGCACCCGCCTTCGGCGACATCTCGGCCTGGCAGTCCAAGGTCGCCTGCGTCTACCAGAAGTCGATGGTCGTGCCCGACCTGACCGTCGCCGAGAACCTCTTCCTCAACAACTACGGTCTGGACAAGGGCCGTTCCGGGGCCGGCGGCCGGTTCATCAGCTGGCGCCGGCTCCGTACCCGGGCCGAGGAACTGCTCGCCGAGTACGGCGTCAGCGTCGACCCGGACACCAGGGCCAAGGATCTCGCCGTGGAACAGCGGCAGTTCGTGGAGATCGCGCGCGCCCTGTCGTTCGGCGCGCGCCTGATCATCCTGGACGAACCCACCGCCCAGCTCGACGCCCGTGGCATCGACAGTCTCTTCGACAAGCTCCGGGACCTCCAGAGCCAGGGGGTGGCGTTCCTCTTCATCTCCCACCACCTCCAGGAGGTGTACGAGCTGTGCACCGCCGTCACCGTCTACCGCGACGCCCGCCATGTCCTGACCGCGCCGGTCGCCGACCTGGCCAAGGCGGACCTGGTGACGGCCATGACCGGTGACGCGGCGAGTTCGGCGGCCGCCTGGCACGCCGCGCACGCGGTGGCCCCGGACAGCGCGGTGAAGCCCGTACTGACCACCGAAGGGCTCACCCTGGACGGGGAGTTCGAACCGCTCGACCTCGAAGTGCGCCCCGGTGAGGTCCTCGGCCTCGCCGGGGCCGCGGCCAGCGGCAACACCGCCCTGGGCGAGACCCTGGTCGGCATGCGCAAGGCGACGGCGGGCCGGATCGCGGTCCGCGACCGGACGGTGCGGCCGGGCAGCGTCCCGCACTCCCTGGACGCCGGGATCGGCTACATCCCCGAGGACCGGCACCTCCAGGGGCTCGTGCTGAACCGCAGCGTCGCCGAGAACGCCACGCTCACGGTCGCCGACCAGCTCGGCCCGTGGGGGACCGTACTGCCCTCCCGTACGCGGGAGTTCGCCCGGTCCATGATCGACTCGCTGGACATCAAGACGACAGGGCCAGAGCAGCCGGTCTCGGGCCTGTCGGGCGGCAACCAGCAGAAGGTGGTCGTCGCCAGGGCCCTGGCCCGCGCGCCCAGCGTGCTCGTGGCGCTGCGCCCCACGGCGGGCGTCGACGTCAAGTCGAAGGACTCGCTGCTCGGCGTCGTGCGCCGGGTGGCCGATGAGGGAAACGCGGCCGTGATCATTTCGGACGAGCTGGATGATCTGCGGGTCTGCGACCGCGTACTGGCCCTGTTCCACGGGCGAGTGGTGGCTACGTTCGGGAGCGGGTGGACCGACCGGGAACTGGTCGCCGCCATGGAAGGTGTGGGGGAGAGCTGATGACCGAGACGATACGACCGCCGGTGCTCGACAAGGAGCGCGACGACGATCACCCGCTGAGCCGGCTGAAGTTCATCCGGTGGAGCGACTTCTCGCTGGTGCCGGTGATCCTGGTGCTGATGGTGATCGGCTTCATCGTCTCGCCGGTCTTCCTCACCTCCAACAACCTGATCAGCGTCGTCCAGCAGTCGTCCGAACTGAGCCTGCTGGTGCTCGGCCAGGCGCTGATCCTGATCTGCGGCCGGATGGACCTGTCGCTGGAGTCGACCATCGGCATCGCGCCGGTCATCGCCATGTGGATGGTGCTGCCGTCCGAGGGCGGCCGGTTCGCGGGCCTCGACATCCTGCCCGTCTGGGCGGCCATCCCGGCGTGTCTGCTGGTCGGCCTGATCGTCGGCGTGATCAACGGCTTCCTGATCCTGAAGCTCCGGGTCAACGGCTTCATCGCCACCCTCGGCATGCTCACCATGCTCCGCGGCCTCCAGATCGGCATCACCGAGGGCAAGTCGATCACCGACGTCCCGGAGTCCTTCCGCTACCTCGGCAAGACCGACTGGCTGGGGGCACCCGCCGCCGTCTGGATCTGTCTCGCGCTGTTCGCCGTCGGCGGTGCCTCGCTCGCGTGGCTGCGGCACGGACGCTCGCTGTACGCCATCGGCGGCAACCCGGAGGCGGCGCGCGCCGCCGGTGTCCGGGTCGACCGCATCACCTGGATCGTGCTCGCCATCGGCGGTGTCCTCGCGGCCTTCGCCGGCATCCTCTACACCGGGCACTACGGCTCCGTCGCCGCCACCCAGGGCAACGGCTGGATCTTCCAGGTCTTCGCCGCCGCCGTGATCGGCGGCATCAGCCTCAAGGGCGGGCGCGGCACGCTCTTCGGCGCGCTGACCGGTGTGCTCACGCTCCAGCTGGTGGTGAACGTGATGACGCTCGGCGGGGTGCCCGCGCTCTGGAACCAGTTCCTGAACGGCGCGATCATCATCGTCGCCCTGGTCATCTCCCGGTTCGCGAGCGGCGAGAAGCAGGACTGACCGCCGGTCCGCGGCTCTGCGTGCCGGCCCGCCGGCGAGGCGGACCGGCACGGACACGGGCCTGGCCGGGGCGGATCCTTCGCCCCGGCCAGGCCCGTGTCCGTCAGCCCTGCGTCCCCCGCCGTGTCAGAGGGTCGAGCGCAGCCACTGCTCCACGCTCGCCACATGCACCGTCGCCCACGACCTGGCCGCCTCCGCGTCCCGGTCGCGCAGCGCGGCCAGGATCGCCCGGTGCTCGTGCAGGGTCCGGCTGACCGCGTCCTCCTGCGTCAGCCCGCGCCACACCCGGGCCCGGGTCGTCGGCCCTGACAGACCGTCGAGCAGTGAGCAGAGCACCGAGTTGCCCGAGGTCTGCACGATGCCGCGGTGGAACTCCAGATCGGACGCGACCAGTTCCTCCACCGAGGGGTCCTCGCCGAGCGCGTCCAACTGCTCGCCGAGCGCGTCCAGTTCGGAGTCCTTGATCCGGGAGGCGGCCATCGCCGTCGCGGCCGGCTCCAGGATGCGCCGTACCGCCAGGAACTCCAGCACCGTGTCGTCCCGGTGGAAATCCACCACGAAACTCAGTGCTTCGAGGAGCAGTTGGGGATCGAGACTGGTGACGTAGGTCCCGTCGCCCTGCCGTACGTCCAGAATGCGGATCAGCGACAGGGCGCGTACCGCCTCACGCAGTGAATTGCGCGACAGGCCCAGTTCGGCGGCGAGCTCGCTCTCCTTGGGAAGGCGGTCCCCCGGGCGTAGCGCGCCCGAGACGATCATTCCCTTGATCTTCTCGATGGCCTCGTCGGTGACAGCCATGGGCGACCTCCATACATCCGATGTATCGGCCTCCATTATGCGTCTCCCCACGCGCCCGGCGCCCCGTTCCGCCGGAGTTCTCCACGACGGACGGTGCCGGGACCGCCACACCCGGCCCCGGCACCGTCCCGGAACGAGTACGTCCAGTACGAGCACGATCCTCCGCCTTGCGATCGCACGCACCAGACGCCGCGAGCCCCGCCCTTCGGGCGGACGGCGCTACTTTCGAAACACGGCCTGGCTCAGCCGCTCCGCCCGCTCAGCAACTCCTCGACCCGGGCGCGGATCGCGTCCGTGTCGAGCCCCCGGATCGTCAGCGTCGTCCGCCGGCGCAGCACGTCGTCCGCCGTCTCCGCCCACTCGTGGTCCCGCGCGTACACGACCTGCGCCCAGATCTCCGGTGCGTCGGGATGGATACGCTCGCCCAGCTCCGGCCGCTCGTACGCCAGCCGGGCGATGTCGAAGGCCAGCGAACCGTAGTGCCTGGCCAGATGGTGCGCCGTGTCCCGCGCGATGCCGTCGCCGTGCGCCCCGCCGTCGATCAGCAGCCGGTGCGTCACCGCCTGCGGATTGGAGATGCCGGGCAGCGGCAGCATCTTCGGCAGCCGCGACGTCGGCTCGATGTCCGAGCCGAGCGGACGGCCCGGCAGGGTCTCCAGCTTGTCCAGCACCGTACGGCCGATATGGCGGAACGTCGTCCACTTGCCGCCCGCCACCGACAGCATGCCGCCACTGCCCTCGGTGACGACCGTCTCCCGCTTCGCGGTCGACGTGTCACCGGGACCGCCGGGCAGCACCCGCAGACCGGCGAACGAGTACGTCATCAGCTCTCGCGAGAGCTGCTGGTCCCGGACGGAGAGCGACGCCTCGTCCAGGATCTGGTGGATGTCCGCGTCGGTGACGGCGACGTCCGCCGGATCGCCCTCGTACACCTCGTCCGTCGTACCGAGCAGCAGCATGTCCTCCCAGGGGAGGGCGAAGGTGATGCGGTACTTGTCGATCGGTGTCGCGAGCGCCGCGTTCCACGGGGCGGTGCGCCGCAGCACCAGGTGTGCGCCCTTGGAGAGCCGGATGGACGGCTCGGACCGGGGGTCCTCCAGCCTGCGCAGATGGTCGACCCACGGACCGGTGGCGTTCAGTACGAGCCGGGCGTCGACCCCGAACTCCGTGCCGTCCATACCGTCCTTGAGGTCGGCGCCCGTCACCCGGCCGCCGGTGAACCGCAATCCGGTCACCTGGGCGTGGTTGAGGACGGCGGCCCCCGACTCGACGGCCGCGCGGACCGTCATGACGGCCATCCGCGCGTCGTTCATCTGGTCGTCGCCGTAGACCGCCACGGCCCGCAGATTGTCCGTACGCAGTTCGGGCACCGCGCGCCGCGCCTTGGCGGGGCTCAGCAGATGCCCGACGCCGTCGCCGAAGGCGGACAGCGCCGAGTACGCGAAGACCCCGGCGCCCAGCTTGGCCGCGCTGTGCGGCCCGTTCTTGTAGACGGGCAGATAGAACGTGAGCGGGTTCGCCAGATGGGGCGCCACGCGGCGGGAGACCGCGCGGCGCTCGAAGTGGTTCTCGGCGACCAGCCGCACATCCCCGGTCTGGAGATAGCGCAGACCGCCGTGGAGCAGCTTGGAGGAGGCGGAGGACGTGGCGCCCGCGAAGTCGCCCCCGTCCACCAGGGCCACCCGCAGTCCCGACTGGGAGGCATGCCAGGCGGTGGAGATGCCCAGGATGCCGCCACCGATGACCAGCAGGTCGTAGGTGGCGCGGGACAACTGCTCACGGGTCTCGGCACGGCTCGGGAGTGAACCGCCGGCCGGGTGCGTGCCCAGCGCGGGACTGCTGTGAAGGGTGGTCATGGTGTCTCCTCACTCGGACGAAACGCCTGGGTCAGCTCTCGTCGTCCTCGTCCACCCAGGCCTTGGTGCGCTCGACGGCCTTGAGCCAGTTCTTGTACTCGCGCTCGCGCTTCGCCGGGTCCATGTCCGGCGTCCACTCCGCGGCCCGGCGCCAGTTGGCCCGCAGCGCGTCGGTGTCCGGCCAGAAGCCGACCGCGAGCCCGGCGGCGTACGCGGCGCCCAGACAGGTGGTCTCGGCGACCATCGGCCGTACGACGGGCGCGTCGAGCACGTTGGAGAGCGTCTGCATCAGCAGGTTGTTGGCGGTCATACCGCCGTCGACCTTCAGGGACGTCAGCTCGACCTTGGAGTCCTTGGTCATGGCGTCGCTGATCTCACGGGTCTGCCAGGCCGTGGCCTCCAGCACCGCGCGGGCGAGGTGCGCCTTGGTGACGTAGCCGGTGAGACCGGCGATCACACCGCGGGCGGCCGAGTCCCAGTGCGGTGCGAACAGCCCGGAGAACGCCGGGACGAAGTACGCGCCGCCGTTGTCCTCCACCGAGGAGGCCAGCGTCTCGATCTCGGGGGCGGAGTTGATCAGGCCGAGCTGGTCGCGCATCCACTGCACCAGCGCGCCGGTGACCGCGATGGCGCCCTCCAGCGCGTACACCGCCGGCTCGTCGCCGATGCGGTAACCGACCGTGGTCAGCAGCCCGTTGTAGGAGTTGACCGGCTTGTGGGCGGTGTTCATCAGCATGAACGTGCCCGTGCCGTACGTCGACTTGGCCTCACCCTCCGCGAAGCAGGTCTGGCCGAACAGGGCCGCCTGCTGGTCACCGAGCGCCGAGGCGACCGGAATCCCGTTCAGCGGGCCGCCCTTGGCCGTTCCGTACACCTCGGAGGAGGAACGGATCTTCGGGAGCATCGCCATCGGGACACCGATGGAGTTGCAGATCTTCGGGTCCCACTCCAGCGTGTCGAGGCGCATGAGCATGGTGCGGGAGGCGTTGGTGACGTCCGTGACATGGACGCCGCCCTCGACACCGCCGGTCAGGTTCCAGATGACCCAGGTGTCCATGGTGCCGAAGAGGATCTCGCCGTTCTCGGCGCGCTCGCGCAGTCCCTCGACGTTGTCCAGGAGCCAGCGGGCCTTCGGGCCGGCGAAGTAGGTCGCCAGCGGCAGCCCGGTGTCGCGCCGGAACCGGTCCTGGCCGACGTTGCGGCCCAGCTCCTTCACGAGCGAGCTGGTGCGGGTGTCCTGCCAGACGATGGCGTTGTGGACGGGCTCACCGGTCTTCTTGTCCCAGAGCATGGTGGTCTCGCGCTGGTTGGTGATCCCGATCGCCAGGACGTCGGCCTTGGTGATGCCGGCCTTCTCGATGGCGTTCGCCACGACTTCCTGGACGTTGGTCCAGATCTCCTTGGCGTCGTGCTCGACCCAGCCCGGCTTCGGGAAGATCTGCCGGTGTTCCTTCTGGTCGACGGCGACGATGCGCCCGTCGACGTCGAAGACGATGCAGCGGCTGGACGTCGTGCCCTGGTCGATGGCCGCGATGAACGGTCCCGTTCCGTGGGAGGAAGTCCCGGTGCTCTGTGCGTCACTCACGGTGTCAACTCCTGCTCGGTGCGGAGGGCGGAGGAAAGGCGTGGGCCTACTTGAAGGCCACGTTGTAGAGACCGGCCGCGGCGGCGCCGCCGATGAGCGGAGCGACGACCGGGATCCAGGCGTACGTCCAGTCGGAGCCGCCCTTGTTGGGCAGCGGCAGCAGCGCGTGGACGATACGGGGCCCGAGGTCGCGTGCCGGGTTGATCGCGTATCCGGTGGGGCCACCGAGCGACAGACCGATGCCCACCACGACCAGCGAGGTGATCAGCACGCCCAGGACACCGAGGCCGTTGCCCTCGTCGTTCAGCCCCTGGGTGAGGATCGCGATCACCAGGGCGAACGTGGCGATGATCTCGGTGAGTACGTTCTGCACGGTGTGCCGGATCTCCGGGCCCGTCGAGAAGATGCCGAGCACGGGACCGGCCTTGGGCGCGGTCTTCTGGTCGACCAGCCCCTCGACCGCGGGCTGCGCGGCGAGGATCTCCGGGTCGGTCAGATGGGCCTTGAACTGGCCCATGTACGTCACCCAGACCAGGAAGGCGCCGATCGCGGCACCGAGCAGCTCGCTCGCCATGTAGAGCGGCACATCGCTCCACTCCGTTCCGCCGGATATCGCGAGGCCGAGGGTGACGGCAGGGTTCAGATGGGCGCCCGAGACGCCGGCCGCGAGGTAGGCACCGGTCAGGACGGCGAAGCCCCACCCGAAGCTGATGGCGACCCAGCCCGCGGCGTGCGACTTCGAGCGTTTGAGGACGACGCCCGCGACCACGCCACCACCGAGCAGGATCAGGAGAGCGGTACCTACGGTCTCGCCTATGAAGATGTCGAAGTGTGACACCCAAGACTCCTTCGTCCAGGGGAAGGCGGACCAGCGGCTCCCACCGATGGTCCGAGCCCTCAGGTGAGGGCGTTGCCGGCCTCTGGCCTTGTCGTGCACACATGTTGACCCGTCGATCAATGTTCGACAATGCCGACCGCTGAACGGCAGTGTCATCCTGGGATGAAGGAGTCGTCAAGGGTCCTGTCGCCGGAACCTTGTTCCCTTCCGATCATCGGCCATGCGACTCAAAACCGCCCGGCGCCGACATCCCTGGACACCGAACGGGCACATTCGCGCACCGCCGTGATCAGCTCCGAACGAATCTCGCCGTCATCGCACAGTCGTTCCACCGCGCCGGTGAGAGCTATGGCCCCGACGGGCATCCGCCGCCTGTCATGGATCGGCGCGGCCACCGCGGCCACCCCCTCCCAGGTCTCCTCGACATCCGTCGCCCACCCCCGCGACCTGGTGACCTCGAGAATCTCCTCGAACTGCTCCAGATCGGTGACGGTGCGCCCGGTCAGGGGCTCGCGGGCGCCTCTGACGGCCTCGCCGCGGGCCACCGGGTCGTACGCCGCCAGCACCTTCCCCAGGGCCGTGGAGTGCAGCGGCTGCATGGCGCCCACCTCCAGCACCTGCCGGCTGTCGTCCGGCCGGAAGACGTGGTGCACGATCAGTACGCCCTCCAGGTGCAGCACGCCCAGGTGCACGCTCTCACCGCTGGACCGCGCCAGATCGTCCGTCCACACCAGGGCACGGGACCGCAGCTCGTGGACGTCCAGATAGCTGTTGCCGAGCCGCAGCAGCTCCGCCCCCAGCTGATAGCGGCCCGACGCGGCGTCCTGCTCCACGAACCCCTCCTCCTGGAGGGTCCGCAGGATGCCGTGCGCCGTCCCCTTGGCCAGCCCGAGCGAGGAGGCGATGTCGGACAGGCCGAGCCTGCGCTCGCCGCCCGCGAGAAGCCGCAGCACCGCCGCCGCGCGCTGGAGCGACTGGATGCTCTTCGCCATCGGCCCGGACCTCCCTGACGCAGTCGTTCGACAATGCTGAACAATATCGGCCCATGCCGACTCCGTGTTACGGACAACCGGATTGCGACAAAGGCCGACGCGCGACCGTCCGCCCCGTGAAACACCCCGCCGCCGCGGGCCGGGCACCGCTACCCTGGCCGGGTGCCCCTTCCACCGGAAGGCGCAAAGCCGACAGCCGTCGCAGCCCCGGGAGTATTTACATGGCCCCGTCCTCCAGCGTTTCCGCCGACAGCCGGACCCGAGTCGAAGCCCTCCGCGAGGCACTCGCCACGCGCGTGGTGGTGGCCGACGGGGCGATGGGCACGATGCTTCAGGCACAGGATCCGACGATGGAGGACTTCCAGGATCTGGAGGGCTGCAACGAGATCCTGAACGTGACCCGCCCCGACATCGTCCGCTCCGTCCACGAGGAGTACTTCGCGGTCGGCGTCGACTGCGTCGAGACGAACACCTTCGGTACGAACTTCGCCGCGCTGGCCGAGTACGACATCCCCGAGCGCGTCCACGAACTCTCCGAGGCCGGTGCCCGTATCGCCCGCCAGGTCGCCGACGAGTTCACCGTCTCGACCGGACAGCAGCGCTGGGTACTGGGCTCGATGGGCCCGGGGACCAAGCTGCCCACCCTGGGGCACGTCGACTACGTGACCCTGCGCGACGCCTACCAGCTCAACGCCGAGGGCATGATCGCCGGCGGCGCCGACGCCCTGCTGGTGGAGACGACCCAGGATCTCCTCCAGACGAAGGCCGCCGTCCTCGGAGCCCGCCGCGCCCTGGACAGCACCGGCGCGAACCTGCCGATCATCTGCTCCGTGACGGTCGAGACGACGGGCACGATGCTGCTCGGCTCCGAGATCGGCGCGGCGCTGACGGCGCTGGAGCCGCTGGGCATCGACATGATCGGTCTGAACTGCGCGACCGGCCCGGCGGAGATGAGCGAGCACCTGCGCTATCTGGCCCGCCACTCACGTATCCCCCTCTCCTGCATGCCCAACGCCGGACTGCCCGTCCTCGGCAAGGACGGCGCGCACTATCCGCTGACCGCGGGTGAGCTCGCGGACGCGCAGGAGAACTTCGTCCAGGAGTACGGCCTCTCCCTGGTCGGCGGCTGCTGCGGAACGACCCCGGAGCATCTGCGCCAGGTCGTGGAGCGGGTGCGGGGCACGGCCGTCACCGAGCGGGTGGCGCGCCCGGAGCCGGGGGCGGCCTCGCTGTACCAGTCGGTGCCGTTCCGGCAGGACACGTCGTACCTGGCGATCGGCGAGCGCACCAACGCGAACGGGTCGAAGAAGTTCCGTGAGGCCATGATCGAGGGCCGCTGGGACGACTGCGTCGAGATGGCGCGGGCCCAGATCCGAGAGGGCGCGCACCTGCTCGACCTGTGTGTCGACTACGTGGGCCGTGACGGTGTCGCGGACATGGCGGAGCTCGCGGGCCGGTTCGCCACCGCCTCCACGCTGCCGATCGTGCTGGACTCCACCGAACTGCCGGTGCTCCGGGCCGGGCTGGAGAAGCTCGGTGGGCGCGCGGTCATCAACTCGGTGAACTACGAGGACGGTGACGGGCCCGAGTCGCGGTTCACGAAGGTCACCGAACTGGCCGTCGAGCACGGTGCCGCGCTGATCGCCCTGACGATCGACGAGGAGGGCCAGGCCCGCACCCCCGAACACAAGGTCGCGATCGCCGAGCGGCTGATCGCGGACCTGACCGGCAACTGGGGCGTGCACGAGTCGGACATCCTGATCGACACCCTCACCTTCACGATCTGCACGGGGCAGGAGGAGTCGCGGAAGGACGGCATCGCGACGATCGAGGCGATCCGTGAGCTGAAGAAGCGCCACCCCGAGGTCCAGACGACCCTCGGTCTGTCGAACATCTCCTTCGGCCTCAACCCCGCCGCCCGCATCGTCCTCAACTCCGTCTTCCTCGACGAGTGCGTGAAGGCTGGGCTGGACTCGGCGATCGTGCACGCCTCGAAGATCCTGCCGATCGCGAGGCTGGACGAGGAGCAGGTCAAGGTCGCACTCGACCTCGTCCACGACCGGCGCGCAGAGGGCTACGACCCGCTCCAGAAGCTCATGGAGCTGTTCGAGGGCGTCAACACCAAGTCGATGAAGGACGGACGGGCCGAGGAACTGCTCGCGCTGCCGCTGGACGAGCGGCTGGAGCGGCGGATCATCGACGGCGAGAAGAACGGCCTGGAGGACGACCTCACCGCCGCCCTGGAGACCCGGCCGGCCCTGGAGATCGTCAACGACACCCTGCTGAACGGCATGAAGGTCGTCGGCGAGCTGTTCGGCTCCGGCCAGATGCAGCTGCCGTTCGTCCTCCAGTCCGCCGAGGTGATGAAGAAGGCCGTCGCCTTCCTCGAACCCCACATGGAGAAGACGGACGACGAGGGGAAGGGCACCATCGTCCTGGCCACCGTCCGGGGCGACGTGCACGACATCGGGAAGAACCTGGTCGACATCATCCTGTCCAACAACGGCTACACGGTGGTCAATCTCGGCATCAAGCAGCCCGTCTCCGCCATCCTCGAAGCCGCCGAGGAGCACCGGGCCGATGTGATCGGCATGTCGGGGCTGCTGGTGAAGTCGACGGTGATCATGAAGGAGAACCTTCAGGAGCTGAACCAGCGCAAGCTGGCGGCCGACTTCCCCGTCATCCTCGGCGGCGCCGCCCTCACCCGCGCCTACGTCGAGCAGGACCTGCACGAGATCTACGAGGGCGAGGTCCGCTACGCCCGCGACGCGTTCGAGGGACTGCGGCTGATGGACGCTCTGATCGGCATCAAGCGCGGTGTCCCCGGGGCCGTACTCCCGGAGCTGAAGCAGCGCCGCGTGAAACCGGTCGCGACGGCGGTCGTGGAGGAGGCGCCCGAGGAAGGCACCGTCCGCTCCGACGTGTCGACCACCAACCCGGTCCCGGAGCCGCCGTTCTGGGGCACCCGCGTCATCAAGGGCATCCAGCTGAAGGAGTACGCCTCCTGGCTGGACGAAGGCGCCCTCTTCAAGGGGCAGTGGGGGCTGAAGGAGGCCCGCAAGGGCGGACCGTCGTACGAGGAACTGGTCGAGTCGGAGGGCCGGCCGCATCTGCGGGGCTGGCTGGACAAGCTCCACACCGACAACATGCTGGAAGCGGCCGTGGTCTACGGCTACTTCCCCTGCGTGTCCAAGGGCGACGACCTGATCCTGCTCGGCGAGGACGGGGCGGAGCGGACCCGCTTCACCTTCCCCCGCCAGCGCCGCGGCCGGCGGCTGTGCCTCGCGGACTTCTTCCGCCCCGAGGAGTCCGGCGAGACCGACGTCGTGGGCCTCCAGGTCGTCACGGTCGGGTCGAGGATCGGCGGCGTGACCGCGGAGCTGTTCGAGAAGAACGCCTACCGGGACTATCTCGAACTCCACGGCCTGTCCGTCCAGCTCGCCGAGGCCCTCGCCGAGTACTGGCACGCCCGGGTCCGCTCCGAGCTGGGCTTCGCGGCCGAGGACCCGTCGCAGGTCGAGGACATGTTCGCGCTCAAGTACCGGGGCGCCCGGTTCTCGCTCGGCTACGGTGCCTGTCCCAACCTGGAGGACCGCGCGAAGATCGCCGACCTCCTGGAGCCCGGCCGGATCGGCGTCGAGCTGTCCGAGGAGTTCCAGCTCCACCCCGAGCAGTCCACCGACGCCATCGTCATCCACCACCCCGAGGCGAAGTACTTCAACGCGCGATAACGCCCATCGCGCGCCTTCCGCGGACGAGTCGTACACTGGTCGGTCCAGCGTGGGCCGGTCGCCGGCCCTGACGGGAACCCCCGTCAGGAAAGGCGACCGGCCTTCTCGTCCCTCTCGGAGGTGTGCCCGGATGACCAGTACGGTTCCCGCGTCCTTGACTCGTACGGCCGAAGGATCGGCCCTCCAGGCCGTTCTCCTCGACATGGACGGCACCCTGGTCGACACGGAGGGCTTCTGGTGGGACACGGAGGTCGCGGTCTTCAAGGACCTCGGACACCCCCTGGACGACGCGTGGCGCGACGTCGTCGTCGGCGGGCCGATGACCAGGAGCGCCGGCTACCTCATCGAGGCGACCGGCGCCGACATCACCCTCGCCGAGCTGACCGTACTGCTCAACGACCGCTTCGAGGAGCGCATCGGCTCCGACGTACCGCTGATGCCCGGCGCCGCCAGGCTCCTCGCCGAGCTGGCCCGGCACGGCGTGCCCACGGCCCTGGTCTCCGCCTCGCACCGGCGCATCATCGACCGGGTGCTGGAGTCCGTGGGGCGCCACCACTTCAGCCTCACCGTGGCCGGTGACGAGGTGCTGAACACCAAGCCGCACCCGGACCCCTACCTGCTCGCCGCGCGCGGTCTGAACGCCGCCCCCGGCAGATGCGCCGTCATCGAGGACACGGCGACGGGCGTGGCATCGGCCGAGGCCGCGGGCTGCCGGGTGGTGGCCGTGCCCTCCGTCGCCCCCATCGCAGCCGCCGCCGGACGGGTCGTCGTGGACTCCCTCGAAGAGGTCGATCTGCTATTCCTGCGCGGCCTGATTACACACGAGCACCCATAGGCGTACAGAGCGTGCCCCCTGAAATTATCGAAAGTCCGGGGGATTGAGGGACGCGTTCACGGCGGTCTCCGGGTGATCACCGCGTTCGTGATCATGGTGGGACGGCCGGAAACGCGGTGACGTTTCTCACCCGGCGCACCGTCGCCCAGGGTGATCACGCCCGTTCAGGGGGCCTGTCCTGCCCGTTCGCCGCGCCCATCCGGGCACCCATGTGTCCCGCTTTGCGGCTTGATGTGCGAATCATTCTTAAGCGCCGATACCGCTTCACCGCATTTGCTGATCGCTTTGCGATTACGCCCGAACTGGGCCCGGTTCATCACATCCACACCCTCCGACTAATCTCGTCGCGAGAACTTCGCCACACGTTCACCGCCTCAACGGTGTGTTCCGACGGTCAATCACGTCGCGAATTTCTCAACCACCGTTGTATCGCAGGGTGTTCGGATGAGGGAGTACGTCCAGGATGAAGCGCAAGAGACTCGTGCTGCCGGTTGTGGCCGGGCTGCTCGCCCCGGTGCTCGCCGCCTGCGGCTCCGACGGCGGATCCGGCAGCGGTGACGGCATCGTCGTCGGCACGACGGACCAGTTCACCGCCACCAAGGAGTCCCCGGCGCCCTTCGACCCGGCGTTCGCCTACGACACCGGCTCCTGGAACGTCCTGCGCCAGTCCCTCCAGACCCTGATGCACGTACCGCGCGGCGGCGGCGCCCCCGTCCCCGAGGCCGCGTCCAGCTGCCGCTTCTCGGACAACCAGAACGAGAGCTACCGCTGCGAACTGCGCCAGGGGCTCACGTTCTCCAGTGGCACCGAGATCACCTCACAGGACGTGAAGTTCTCCATCAACCGGGTGATCGACATCAACTCCGAGGCCGGCGCGGTGGGCCTGCTCAAGAACATCGACACGATCGAGACGCCCAGCGACTCCGAGGTCGTCTTCCACCTCAAGACCCCCGACGCCACGTTCCCCTACAAGCTCTCCACGCCCGTCGCCGGCATCGTCGACCCCGAGGCGTACGAGGGCGGGAAGCTCCGCGACGGCTTCGACGTGACCGGCTCCGGCCCGTACAACTTCAAGGCCGAGACGGACGGCGACCGGATCGTCAAGGCGGTCTTCACCAAGAACACCTCCTACAAGGGCGACCTGAAACTCCGCAACGACAAGGTCGAGCTCCGCTCGTACCCCGACGCGGCGGCCATGGGCAAGGCCCTCGACTCCGGCGAGATCGACGTCATGGCGCGCACCATGTCGCCCGACCAGATCGAGGACATGACCACGAAGCCCACCGACGAGGTCGAGCTCACCGAGATGCCCGGTCTGGAGATCCGCTACCTCGCCTTCGACACCGACGAGCCCGTGGTGAAGGACAAGGCCGTACGCCAGGCCGTCGCCGCCCTCGTCGACCGCGGCCAGATCGCCTCCGAGGTGTACGGCTCCACGGCCGAGCCCCTCTACTCGCTCATCCCGTCGACCATCACCGCGCACACCAACTCGTTCTTCAACAAGTACGGCGATCCCGACCCGGCCGAGGCGAAGCGGCTCCTCGACGAAGCCGGAGTCGAGACACCCGTGAAGTTCACCCTGAACTACACCACCGACCACTACGGCGAGGCCACGGCCAAGGAGTTCGAGACGCTCAAGAAGCAGCTCAACTCCAGCGGGCTCTTCGAGGTCGACACCAAGGGCACCGAATGGTCCAAGTTCCGGCCCGCCCAGACACGCGGTGACTACACCGTCTACGGCATGGGCTGGTTCCCCGACTTCCCCGACCCGGACAACTACATCGCGCCGTTCCTCGACGAGGACAACTTCCTCAACGCGCCGTATTCGAACAAGGAGGTCAGCGGAGAGCTGATCCCCCAGTCCCGCAGAGAGGCCGAGCGCAGCGCCGCCGCCAAGAGCTTCGCGCAGATGCAGGACATCGTCGCCGAGGACGTACCGGTGCTGCCGCTCTGGCAGGGCAAGCAGTACGTGGCCGCCGACGACGACATCTCCGGTGTCGAGTGGGCGCTCAACCCGTCGGGCGAACTGCTGCTGTGGGAGCTCGGCACCGGCAGCGCCGTCTGACCGGCCCGCCCCCCGACCGCACACGACGGCAGAGGTCCCCGGCATCGCACCGATGCCGGGGACCTCTGCCGTGACCGCCCGAAGCGGCGCCGGTCACTGGGCGCCGGGGCGCACCAGACCGCTCTCGTACGCGTACACCGCCGCCTGCACGCGGTCGCGCAGGCTCAGCTTCGTCAGCACATGACCCACATGCGTCTTGACCGTCGTCTCGCTGACGAACAGATCCGCGGCGATCTCCGCGTTCGACAGCCCCCGCGCCACCAGCTTCAGCACCTCGACCTCACGCTCGGTCAGCGTGTGCAGGGTGTCCGGCACCTGCTCGTCACCGGACGGCAGATGGTCCGCGTACTTGTCGAGCAGCCTGCGCGTGATACTCGGCGCCAGCATCGCCTCACCGGCGGCCACCACCCGGATCGCCTGCACCAGCTCGTTCGCGGGCGCGTCCTTCAGCAGAAAGCCACTGGCCCCCGCGCGCAGCGCCTCCACCACGTACTCGTCCAGATCGAAGGTGGTCAGCACCAGCACCTTCGCCGGACCGTCCTTGCCGGGACCCGTGATCTGCCGCGTCGCCTCCACCCCGTCCATCCGCGGCATACGGATGTCCATCAGCACGACATCGGGCTGCAACGCCCGCACCTGGTCGATGGCCTGAAGACCGTCCCCGGCCTCCCCGACGACCGCGATGTCCTGCTCGGCCTCCAGGATCATCCGGAAGCCGGTGCGCAGCAGTGGCTGGTCATCGACCAGTAGGACGCGGATCGCCACGGGATCTCCTTCAGTAGACCGATCCCGGTCCATTCTGCCCTGAGCACCCGCCCGCGAGAGCGGCGGGCACACGACGCCCCGCTACACCCCCGGCGCCGGCTCGGCGGAAACCGCCGGCTCCACCGCCGGGACCGGCTCCGCACCCCGCGGCGGGGGCGCCGTCAGCGGATACACCGGGGGAGTCCCGCCGAACTCCGGACACACCGCTCGGTGATCGCACCAGCCGCACAGCTTCGTCGGCCGGGGCCGCCAGTCACCCGTCTCCGTCGCCTGCCTGATCACCTCCCAGAGCGCCAGCAGCTTGCGCTCGATACGCTCCAGATCCGCCTCCACCGGGTCGTACGTCAAGACGTCACCACTGCCCAGATAGACCAGCTGGAGCCGGCGCGGCACCACCCGCTTCCACCGCCAGATCACCAGCGCGTAGAACTTCATCTGGAACAGCGCGCCCTCCGCGTACTCCGGACGCGGCGCCTTGCCCGTCTTGTAGTCCACGATCCGCACCTCGCCCGACGGCGCCACGTCGACCCGGTCGATCACCCCGCGCAGCCGGAGACCCGACTCCAGCTCCGTCTCCACGAACAGCTCGCGCTCCGCCGGCTCCAGCCGCGTCGGGTCCTCCAGCGAGAACCACCGCTCGACCAGCCCCTCCGCCTCCGCCAGCCAGCGCGTCAGCCGCTCACCGCCCTCGTCCCCCTCGAACAGCTCACCCAGCTCCGGCCTCGACTCCAGCAGCCGGTCCCACTGCCCGGGAACCATCGACCGCGCCCGCGGCGCCGTACGCTCGACAGCGGGGGCGTCGAACAGCCTCTCCAGCACCGCGTGCACCAGCGTCCCCCGAGTGGCCGCCTCGCTCGGCTTCTCCGGGAGTTTGTCGATCACCCGGAACCGGTACAGCAGAGGGCACTGCATGAAGTCGCTCGCGCGCGACGGCGACAGCGACATGGGCTGCTGACTCGTACTCATGACTCAGACCCTACGGCCCGCCACCGACAGCGAGCGGAATACCATCGACGCGAGACCTCGCACACACGGCGTCATCGAGCCAGCGACGGCGCCGCAACGAAGGGACGACGTGAACAAGGACGACGAGAGCGGCGAGAGCAGGAGGCCGCGGTCCGGTCCTGAGGACGCGCCCCCCGGCGGCAAGCGGAAGCGGCCCGAAGACCCCGGGGGCGGGATCCTGATGGGCCGTCCCTTCGGCGTTCCCGTCTACGTCGCCCCCAGCTGGTTCCTGGTGGCCGCCCTCATCACCTGGGTCTTCGGCGGCCAGCTCGACCGGGTCCTGCCCGAGCTCGGCGGCGTCCGCTACCTCGTCGCGCTCTTCTTCGCCGTCGCCTTCTACGCCTCCGTACTGGTCCACGAACTGGCCCACACGGTCGTCGCCCTGCGCTACGGCCTGCCCGTACGCCGCATCCAGCTCCAGTTCTTCGGCGGCGTCTCCGAGATCGAGAAGGAGTCCGAGACCCCCGGCCGCGAGTTCATGCTCGCCTTCGTCGGCCCCCTGCTCTCCCTCGTCCTCGCCGCCTTCTTCTACCTCACGATGATGGCCGTCGAACCCGGCACCGTCCCCGGCGTCCTGCTCGCCGGACTGATGATCTCCAACCTCATCGTCGCCGCGTTCAACCTGCTGCCCGGCCTGCCCCTGGACGGCGGCCGGATGCTCCGCGCCGTCGTCTGGAAGATCACCGGCAAACCCATGACCGGCACCGTCGCCGCCGCCTGGGTCGGCAGGGCCCTCGCCGTCGCCGTCCTCATCGGCCTCCCGCTGCTCACCCACACCGGCGCCCTCGGCAACTCCACCAAGGACATCGGCGGCATGGAGACCGTCACCGACGCACTCCTCGCCGCCATCCTCGCCGCGATCATCTGGACCGGCGCCGGCAACAGCCTGCGCATGGCACGCCTGCGCGAACACCTGCCCGAACTGCGCGCCCGCGCCCTCACCCGCCGCGCCGTCCCCGTCGAATCCGCCACCCCGCTCTCCGAAGCACTGCGCCGCGCCAACGAAGCGGGCGCCCGCGCCCTCGTCGTCGTCGACGGACAGGGCGAACCCACCGCGCTCGTCCGCGAGGCGGCCATCGTCTCGGTCCCCGCCCACCGCCGCCCCTGGGTCGCCGTCAGCGGCCTCGCCCAGGACCTCACCGACGGCATGAAGGTCCCCGCCGAACTCGCCGGAGAAGCGCTCCTCGACCGGCTCAGGGCCAGCCCCGCCACCGAATACCTCGTGGTCGAGGAGACCGGGGAGATCTACGGAGTCCTCTCCACCGCCGACGTCGAACGCGCCTTCGTCGCCGCCATGGCCAGGCCCGACTCCAAATGAGGCACGCCCAAGCCAGGTGAGGGAGCCTCAAATGGAGCAGGTAGTCTGACCGCATGTCCGAACCGACCGGTGCCGCCCGTCGTCGCGGCCCCTTCAAGGTCGGGGACCAGGTCCAGCTCACCGACCCCAAGGGACGCCACTACACCTTCACGCTCGAAGCCGGGAAGAACTTCCACACCCACAAGGGTTCCTTCCCGCACGACGAGCTGATCGGTGCTCCCGAGGGCAGTGTTGTCCGCACCACGGGAAACGTCGCCTACCTCGCGCTGCGCCCCCTGCTCCCCGACTACGTCCTGTCCATGCCCCGCGGCGCCGCCGTGGTCTACCCCAAGGACGCGGGCCAGATCCTGGCCTTCGCCGACATCTTCCCCGGCGCTCGCATCGTCGAGGCCGGAGTGGGATCGGGCTCGCTCAGCAGCTTCCTGCTGCGCGCCATCGGCGACCAGGGCATGCTGCACTCCTACGAGCGCCGCCAGGACTTCGCCGACATCGCCAAGCAGAACGTGGAACGCTACTTCGGCGGCCCCCACCCCGCCTGGCAGCTCACCGTCGGTGACCTCCAGGACAACCTCTCGGACACCGAGGTCGACCGCGTCATTCTCGACATGCTCGCACCGTGGGAATGCGTCGAGCCCGTCTCCAAGGCCCTCGTGCCCGGCGGCATCCTCTGCGCGTACGTCGCCACCACCACCCAGCTCGCCCGCACCGTCGAGACGATCCGCGAACACGGCTCGTTCAACGAACCGGCCGCCTGGGAGTCGATGGTCCGCAACTGGCACGTCGAGGGACTCGCCGTACGCCCCGACCACCGCATGATCGGCCACACCGGCTTCCTGATCACCGCCCGGCGCCTCGCCGACGGCGTCGAGCCGCCCCTGCGCCGCCGCCGCCCCTCCAAGGGCGCGTACGGCGAGGACTACGACGGTCCCGGAAGCGGCAGCGGCTCCCGGGGCTGAGCCGGCGTCACCACCCCGGCCCCGAGCCCCGGCCCGCCCGGTGATCCACAACACGACAGCGCCGCCGCCGAGTTCACGTCCGCCCGACACGAACTCGGCGGCGCTTTCTTTACGTTGGCCTTAACGACCCCGCTGTTCCACCGCACTGTGACGTGTGGCACCATTCTCGCCACCCCCCACCGGACCTGCCTTCACAGGAGACACCGCGTGCAGATCTCCGACCTCCCGGACCTCGCGCACACCCGCCCGCGTCCCGTGCACTGGCTCGCCACGGCCACCGCGATGGCCGCCGTGATGGCCGGCGCGGGCCTGCTCCAGCCCGACGCCGCCACCGCCAACCAGACGGGCTCCGGAACCACCACACAGACCACCCCGGACGCGGCGCCACTGCCCGCGCCCGACACCGCCGCCGTCGACTTCCCGCTCGAATGCGGTGGCGCGAAAGCACTGGTCACCAAGGAAGCCACCGGGGACCTCGACGGCGACGGCCGCCCCGAGACCGTCGCCGCGGCCCGCTGCGACGCGGGATCGGGCACCCCGCCGAACGGCGTCTACGTACTCACAGCGACGAAGGACGCGGCCGCGCCGCGCGTCGTGGCCACCCTGGTGGACCCCGCCGACCGGCAGACCGTCGCCGACCTCGCGATACGCGACGGCCTCGTCCGGGCCCGGCTGCTCGGCTACTCGGGGCCCGACGTACCGGGCTGCTGCCCCGACGAGGAGCAGCGCCTGACCTGGCAGTGGAAGAACGGCGGCTTCATACAGAGCGCCGCGCGGAACGAGTCACGGAGCGTCTGAACGGTCACACCGCGTGACCGCCCGCCGCTACGGCGGCGGTGGCCCCGGCACCGGGGAGCCGGTCACGCGGCGTCGGGCCCGTACACCTCGACGCTGTCCGAGACGCGCCGTACATGAATGCAGTCACCCGGGCACTCCCTGGCCGAGTCGACGACATCCTTGAGGATCGGCAGAGGCACGCGGGTGGTGGCGCCGGGAGTCTGGAGCAACTCGTCGTCGGCGTCCTTCACATACGCGAGCCCGTCGATGTCCAGCTCGAAGACGTCGGGCGCGTACTGGGCGCAGATCCCGTCGCCTGTGCAGAGGTCCTGGTCGATCCACACTTCGAGCGGCTCGCCGCCCTCGGTGACGGTGTCGGTCGGAGCCTGCTGCTGCACGGTCATATCGCCTGCCGTTTCCTGCGTGGGGTGAGGCGACCTCGGGCAAGTCGCGCCAGCCCTGACGGGTGTTGAACACCTCGACGATACAACCGGCCGCTTTCCGATGTTGATCGGTGGGTATTCCCCTGGCGTGAGGGAGAGCGCAAGGGTGAAGATCGGACACACCCCGACAGTCTTTGTGATCTAGGGGTTTTAATCACCACCTACCCAGGTAGGGTCAGGAAGCGTCCAGCTCCCCTTGGAGGAGGTGAGGACCGTGGCAGCCCACGACGACGACATCAACCGCGGCATCCGGCCCGGGCGGGGGTCAGAAGACCCAGCCGGCCAGGTTGCCTATCTCGAGCAGGAAATCGCCGTCCTGCGACGTAAGCTCGCCGACTCTCCGCGTCATACGAGAATTCTCGAAGAGCGGATCGTCGAACTGCAGACAAACCTGGCAGGCGTGTCCGCGCAGAACGAGCGGCTCGCCAATACGCTGCGTGAGGCCCGCGACCAGATCGTGGCCCTCAAGGAAGAGGTCGACCGGCTCGCACAGCCGCCGGCCGGCTTCGGTGTCTTCCTGCATGCGAACGAGGACGGCACGGCCGACATCTTCACCGGGGGCCGCAAGCTCCGGGTGAACGTCAGCCCCGGCGTCGAGCTCGAAGAGCTCCGGCGCGGCCAGGAAGTCATGCTCAACGAGGCGCTCAACGTGGTCGAGGCCATGGAATTCGAGCGGGCCGGGGACATCGTCACCCTCAAGGAGATCCTTGAGGACGGCGAGCGCGCCCTGGTCGTGGGGCACACCGACGAGGAACGGGTGGTGCGGCTCGCGGAGCCGCTGCTGGACATCACCATCCGCGCCGGCGACGCCCTCCTGCTCGAACCGCGCTCCGGCTACGTCTACGAAGTGGTCCCCAAGAGCGAGGTCGAAGAGCTCGTCCTCGAAGAGGTACCGGACGTCGACTACGGCAAGATCGGCGGTCTCGGCGGCCAGATCGAGATGATCCGCGACGCCGTCGAGCTTCCGTACCTCTACCCGGACCTCTTCAAAGAGCACGAACTGCGACCGCCGAAGGGCATCCTGCTCTACGGTCCTCCCGGCTGCGGCAAGACGCTCATCGCCAAGGCCGTGGCCAACTCCCTTGCCAAGAAGGTCGCGGAGGTCAGCGGCCGGCCCGCCGGCAAGAGCTACTTCCTCAACATCAAGGGTCCCGAGCTCCTCAACAAGTACGTCGGCGAGACCGAGCGGCACATCCGCCTGGTCTTCCAGCGCGCCCGTGAGAAGGCCAGCGAGGGCACCCCCGTCATCGTCTTCTTCGACGAGATGGAATCCCTCTTCCGCACCCGCGGCTCCGGAGTCAGCTCGGACGTGGAGAACACCATCGTCCCGCAGCTCCTCGCCGAGATCGACGGTGTGGAGGGCCTGGAGAACGTCATCGTCATCGGCGCCTCCAACCGCGAGGACATGATCGACCCCGCGATCCTGCGGCCCGGCCGTCTCGATGTGAAGATCAAGATCGAGCGTCCGGACGCGGAGGCGGCGAAGGACATCTTCGCGAAGTACCTGCGGTCCTCGCTGCCCCTGCACGAGGACGACCTGTCCGAGCACAAGGGCTCCCCCGAGTCCACGGTGCAGGGCATGATCCAGTCGGTCGTCGAGCGGATGTACACCGAGTCCGAGGAGAACCGCTTCCTCGAGGTCACGTACGCCAACGGCGACAAGGAAGTCCTCTACTTCAAGGACTTCAACTCCGGCGCGATGATCCAGAACATCGTCGACCGGGCCAAGAAGATGGCCATCAAGGACTTCCTCGACGAGAACCAGCGAGGACTCCGCGTCGCCCATCTCCTCCAGGCCTGCGTGGACGAGTTCAAGGAGAACGAGGACCTGCCCAACACCACCAACCCGGACGACTGGGCCCGCATCTCCGGCAAGAAGGGCGAGCGGATCGTCTTCATCCGCACCCTGGTCACCGGAAAACAGGGCGCGGACACCGGACGCTCCATCGACACGGTGGCGAACACCGGACAGTACCTGTAAGACACAGACCGGCTGCGGATGTCCGGACGGGCATCCGCAGCCGGTTGTTTTCCCCCATACCTTTCACGACACCAGGGCAATGACGGAAACGATCTCCCCACCGGTGCGAAGGCGTTTTAGGCTCTTCGGTACCGCCACGTCGCGCAGTGCGGGGACGGGCACCGCACACGCACCGGAGAGACAGCGGTACTTGAGCGGCGTTCCCGAGGGGGAGCACCGCCGGGCAAGGAGGGCCGCATGACCGTACGGCGAGTAATGGGCATCGAGACGGAGTACGGCATCTCCGTCCCCGGCCAACCGAACGCCAATGCCATGCTCACCTCTTCCCAGATCGTCAACGCCTACGCGGCGGCGATGCACAGGGCGCGCCGCGCCCGCTGGGACTTCGAGGAGGAGAACCCGCTGCGGGACGCACGGGGCTTCGACCTCGCCCGTGAGGCCGCCGAGTCCAGCCAGCTCACCGACGAGGACATCGGGCTGGCCAATGTGATCCTCACCAACGGCGCACGGCTCTACGTCGACCACGCGCACCCGGAGTACAGCTCCCCGGAGATCACCAACCCGCGCGACGCCGTGCTGTGGGACAAGGCCGGCGAACGGATCATGGCGGAGGCCGCCGAGCGTGCCGGACAGCTCCCCGGCGCCCAGCCGATCCTTCTCTACAAGAACAACACCGACAACAAGGGCGCCTCGTACGGCACGCACGAGAACTACCTGATGAAGCGGGAGACCCCGTTCTCGGACATCGTGCGCCACCTGACGCCGTTCTTCGTCTCGCGGCAGGTCGTCACCGGCGCCGGCCGGGTCGGCATCGGCCAGGACGGCCACGAGCACGGATTCCAGATCAGCCAGCGAGCGGACTACTTCGAGGTCGAGGTCGGGCTGGAGACGACACTCAAACGGCCCATCATCAACACCAGGGACGAGCCGCACTCGGACGCCGAGAAGTACCGCAGGCTCCATGTGATCATCGGAGACGCGAATCTCTCGGAGATCTCCACCTATCTCAAGCTCGGGACGACGTCCCTGATCCTGTCCATGATCGAGGACGGGTTCATCAATGTCGACCTGGCCGTGGACCAGCCCGTCCGTACGCTCCACCAGGTCTCGCACGACCCGTCCCTGGCCCGTCTGATCACTCTCCGCAGCGGCCGGACACTCACCGCGGTCCAGCTCCAGATGGAGTATTTCGAACTGGCTCGCAAATACGTGGAGGAGCGTTACGGCGCCGACGCGGACGAGCAGACCAGGGACGTACTGGGCCGCTGGGAGGACACGCTCAACCGCCTGGAGAACGACCCGATGAGCCTGTCGGGAGAGCTGGACTGGGTGACCAAGAAGGAGATCCTGGAGGGCTACCGCCGCCGCGACTCCCTGGAGTGGGACGCGGCACGGCTCCATCTGGTGGATCTCCAGTACTCGGACGTACGGCCCGAGAAGGGCCTGTACAACCGTCTGGTGGCCCGCGGCAAGATGAGCAGGCTCCTGGACGAGCCGGACGTCGAACGGGCCGAGACGAAGCCTCCTGAGGACACACGCGCGTACTTCCGTGGCCGCTGTCTGGAGCAGTACGCGGACGACGTGGCAGCGGCCTCCTGGGACTCGGTCATCTTCGACCTGCCGGGCCGGGACTCCCTCCAGCGGGTACCGACCATGGAACCGCTCCGGGGCACCCGCAACCACGTGAAAGAGCTCCTGGACAGGTGCCGCACGGCCGAGGACCTGGTCCGGGTGCTCTCGGGCGGCTGAAATGGTCCAGGTCCGGGAATCATGGGAGTGGCCCCCGGACGTTGCAAGAACTGCGGGGCCGATGTCGGACCCTGCTTGTAGGGTCGGATCTTGAAGGTCACATCGAGCGGGGCAACCGAGCGGGGTGAGGGTTATGGCGACCAAGGACACCGACGGCGGACAGCAGAAGGCGACGCGTTCCACCGAGGAGGTCGAGGAGACGGCCGAGGACGCACAGCAGTCCGAGGACCTCAAGGAACGCCAGGAGAAGCTGTCGGACGACGTGGACTCCGTGCTGGACGAGATCGACGACGTCCTTGAGGAGAATGCCGAGGATTTCGTTCGGTCATTTGTCCAAAAAGGCGGCGAGTAGTTAGTAAATGTCCGAATTGGGCGATGCCAAGAGATGCTCTCGATGTCAGCGGGTGCTGGAGCGAGAGGCGTTTGCGAGCAATCGCTCGACCAGCGACGGGCTCCAGGCTTATTGCAGGAGCTGCGCCGCCGACTACTACCGTCAGCGACAAGAGGCGAAGGGACGCGCGGTGCGGGTGAAAGTGCCCGTACCGCGGGGCCATAAGCGCTGTCCGCAGTGCGAAGAAGTCAAAGCACACTCGGAGTGGGAACAGAACGCGGCGACGTCAGACGGTTACGCGAGCTACTGCAGGAAGTGCCGGGCTACTCGGCTCCAGCAGTCCTACTTCAAGCGGAAGTACGGCATCACCATGGCCCAGCGCGACGAGATGATCTCGGCGCAGATGGGCGTCTGCGTCATCTGCCTATCTGCTCCCGCCGCGCATGTGGATCACTGCCACGAGACGGGTAGGGTCCGGGGCGTACTGTGCTTCAACTGCAATTCGGCCATTGGCAAGTTGGGGGACGATCCCGACACCCTGCGCCGTGCAACCGCATACCTGGAGGGAAACGCGTGGAAGCCAACACTCGTAGCACCGGGCGTCTGCCGGCTGCCTTCCTGACGCCCGGCTCGGCCTCGTTCATGGACTTCCTGTCCGTCCACTCGCCGGAGATCCTGCCGGGCAACCGGGTGCTGCCGCCCGTCCAGGGTGCGATCGAGGCTCCGCACGGGACGACGATCGTCGCCGTGACGTTTGCGGGCGGGGTCATCCTCGCCGGTGACCGCCGGGCCACCATGGGCAACATGATCGCGCAGCGCGACATCGAGAAGGTCTTCCCGGCCGACGAGTACTCGGCCGTGGGCATCGCGGGTACGGCGGGTCTCGCCGTGGAGATGGTCAAGCTCTTCCAGCTGGAGCTGGAGCACTTCGAGAAGGTCGAAGGCGCGCAGCTCTCCTTCGAGGGCAAGGCCAACCGGCTCTCCACGATGATCCGCAGCAATCTCGCGATGGCCATGCAGGGCCTGGCCGTCGTCCCGCTCTTCGCCGGCTGGGACGTCGATCGTGAGAAGGGCCGTATCTTCTCGTACGACGTGACGGGCGGCCGTTCCGAGGAGCACGGGTACGCGTCCACCGGATCGGGCTCGATTTTCGCGCGTGGCGCGATGAAGAAGCTGTTCCGGGACGATCTGACGGAGGAGCAGGCCGTCACCCTCGTCATCCAGGCGCTCTACGACGCGGCCGACGACGACTCGGCCACCGGCGGTCCGGATGTCGCCCGCAAGATCTATCCCATCGTCAACATCATGAGTGACGAGGGTTTCCGCAGGGTGACCGACGAGGAGTCCTCGCGGATCGCCCGCTCGATCATCGAGCGCCGGCTGGAGCAGCCCGACGGCCCGCGCGCCGAACTGCTCTGATCCCGGCCTCCGCCGAATAGACATGTCACTGACAGGAAGGGACGGATAGCCGGTGTCGACGCCGTTCTATGTCTCACCCCAGCAGGCCATGGCCGACCGGGCGGAGTACGCCCGCAAGGGCATCGCCCGCGGTCGCAGCCTGGTTGTGCTGCAGTACGCCGACGGCATCGTCTTCGTCGGTGAGAACCCGTCCCGCGCGCTGCACAAGTTCAGCGAGATCTACGACCGGATCGGGTTCGCCGCCGCCGGTAAGTACAACGAGTACGAGAATCTGCGCATCGGCGGTGTCCGGTACGCGGATCTGCGTGGATACACCTACGACCGTGACGATGTGACGGCGCGTGGGCTGGCGAACGTCTACGCGCAGACGCTGGGCACGATCTTCTCCAGCGCGGGCGAGAAGCCGTACGAGGTGGAGCTGGTTGTCGCCGAGGTGGGTCCGACGGCCGACGGTGACCAGATCTACCGGCTGCCGCACGACGGGTCGATCGTGGACGAGCACGGTTCGGTGGCCGTCGGTGGCAACTCGGAGCAGATCAGTACGTTCCTCGACCAGCAGCACCGCGACGGGATGTCGCTGGCCGAGGCGCTGAAGCTGGCGGTTCAGGCTCTGTCCCGGGACACCAACGGCAGTGAGCGGGAGATTCCCGCGGAGCGGCTGGAGGTCGCGGTCCTGGACCGGACCCGGCCTCAGGAGCGCAAGTTCAAGCGGGTCGTGGGCCGTCAGCTGGCCCGCCTCCTTGAGGCGGACGGTGCGGCGTCCACGCCGACCGACGCTCCTTCGGACGAGGAGTCGGAGGAGTCGTCCGGCGACGCCGAGTAGAGAGCATCGCGGTTCTTCCGGTGCCCCGATCCGCCCGTGCGGTTCGGGGCACCGGTCCGTTCGGCGCTTGTGGCGCGGCGAGGTGCGGTGCGGCTCAGGCGGCGGGCGGGGGCGCGGTCGAGCCGCGGATCACCAGGGACACGGGCAGGACGGTGTTCTCGGGTTCGCGTCCGTCGAGGATGGCCAGCAGGGCGGACATCCCGTGTTCTCCGACGCGCTCGGCCGGCAGCCGTACGGTGGTCAGTTCCGGCTCCACCGCCGTGGCGAGCGCGAGGTCGTCCATGCCGGTGACGGAGACGTCGTCCGGGACCCGCAGGCCGAGCTTGCGCACGGCCTTGACGGCGCCCGCCGCGAGGACGTCGCTGTCGCAGATCAGGGCCGTGGGCCGGGGGCCTGGACCGCTGAGCGCCCGTTCGGCGGCCTCCCGCGCGGCGTGCACCTCCAGGGGCGAGGGCACGGTGCGTACGACCGCGTCGGGCACGCCCTGTACGGCCCCGGCCAGCGCGTCGGCCCTGACGGTGAACGTCCAGGAGGTGACGGCCGAGGCGAGGTGGGTGATCCGGCGGTGGCCGAGCCCGAGCAGATGGCCCGTCACCTGCCGCATGGCGTCGGCGATGTCGAGGTTCACGTGTGCGGCGGCGCCGGATCCGGCGGGGTCGCTGTCGAGCATCACCAGCGGCAGGTCGGTGCCGCGGATGGCGGCGAGCGCGTCGGTCGCGATGGACGAGGCGATGACGCCGTCCAGCGCGGCGCGTGCGGAGGCGAAGGGGTCCTTGGCGGGCCCGACGCCCTCGGGTGAGGGGTAGAGGACCACGCCGAAGCTGTGCTCGGCGGCGACCGTCGCGGCGCCGGTGTAGACGCGGGCGAAGAACTCGTGGGTGAGCGCGGGCACCACCAGCAGCGCGGTCCTGGTCCGGCCGAGCCGCAGGCTGCGGGCGGCGAGGTTGGGCCGGTAGCCGAGTTCGCGCGCGGTGTCCCGGACGAGTCCGGCCGTGCGTTCGGAGACCCGGCCGGGCCATTTGTCGCCGAGGACGAGGGAGACGGTGGCCTGGGAGACCCCGGCGGCCCGGGCGACGTCCCTGCTGGTCGGTCGCGCGGGGCGCGCGGCCGTGCCGGGACCGGGCCGGTCCGTGCCGGGCGGCTCTGCCATGCGTGTCGTCCTCCGTGTGACTGCCGCGGACGGGGGCGCCCGGACCGCGCGACCCGTCAAGTCTGTGGACCCGCGGGCTGCGGACATGGTACGTATGACACCGGAAGTTATACGTAAAACTTGGCTGCGCCGGGTGAACCGGGGGAGAGAAGGGGAGTCATGGCCGCAGGCTATGTGGACATTCTCAGGGCGCCGCACGCCGCGCGGCTGCTCACCGGCACGCTCGTCGGGCGCCTGCCCAGCGCCACCGGTCACATCGCGATCGTCCTGTTCACCCGCGAGGCGGGCGGCAGCTACACCCTCGCGGGCGCTCTGGCCGCCGCCTACGGGCTGGCCACGGCGATCGGCCAGCCGCTGCTCGGCCGCGCCGTCGACATGGTCGGCCAGCCGCGTGTGCAGCTCCCCGCCGCGCTCGTCTCCGCCCTCGGCATGGTCCTCCTCGCCGTGACGGGGATCGAGCCGCTGGTCCCGGCCTACGCGGCGGTGGTCGTCGCCGGCTTCTTCACCCCGCCCCTCGAAGGCGGCCTGCGGGCCCTGTGGCCCAGTGTCCTCGGCCGGGAGGACCGGGTGCACCGGGCGTACGCCATGGACGCCGTGGCGCAGGAGGTGATGTTCACGGCGGGCCCGCTGCTCGTCACCCTCCTCGTCTCCCTCTGGTCGCCCGCCGCCGCCCTCCTGGTCATCAACGCCATCGGTGTCCTCGGCGCGCTCACCGTCGTGCTCTCCAAGCCCTCGCGCGCCTGGCGGTCCGCCCCTCGCGAGGCGCACTGGCTCGGCGCGCTGCGCTCGCCCGGGCTCCTCGCGCTCCTCGCCGCTTTCCTCTTCATCGGTCTGGCGCTCGGCTCCATCACCGTCGCGGGGGTGGCGTACGCGGACGACCAGGGCCGCGAGTCCGTGTACGGCTGGCTGATGGCCGCCCTCGGCCTCGGCGCGCTGCTCGGCGGTCTCGTCTACGGGGCCAGGCAGTGGACCGGCACCCCCGAGCGCAGGCTGCTGTGGATCACCGCGCTGCTCGCGGCCGGTTATCTGCCCCTGATGCTCACCCCGGGCGTGGTGGCCATGACGGCGCTCGCCGCGCTCTCCGGTGTCTTCCTGGCGCCCGCGCTGGCCTGCGCGTTCATCGTCGTCGACCGGCACGCCCCGCGCGGCACGGTCACGGAGGCGTTCTCCTGGCTCGTGACCACCTTCGGGGTCGGCGCCGCGTTCGGTACGGGAGTGGCCGGTCCGGCGGTCGAGTACGCCGGGACGCCGGCGGGCTTCGCCGTCGCGGGGGCGGGCGGTGTGGCGGCGCTGCTGGTTCTGCTGGTGACCCGGAGCGTCCTCGCGGCTCCCCTCACCGGCGCCGGGAGCGACGCGACCGCGGAAGCCGGATACGAAAATGATCGCAACGGTGCGGCCCAACACGGTTTCAGCTCAGGCCATCAGGCGTAATGTTCAGACATGGACCGCCGCATTTTCGGGCTGGAGAACGAGTACGGCGTCACGTGCACCTTCAGGGGACAGCGCCGGCTGTCACCTGACGAAGTGGCGCGCTACCTCTTCCGCCGTGTTGTGTCATGGGGCCGCAGCAGCAACGTCTTCCTGCGGAACGGCGCCCGCCTGTACCTCGACGTGGGATCGCATCCGGAATACGCGACACCCGAATGCGACAACGTGACCGAACTGGTCACCCACGACAAGGCGGGCGAGCGCATTCTGGAAGGCCTGCTCGTCGACGCCGAACGCCGCCTGCACGAGGAGGGAATCGCGGGCGACGTCTATCTGTTCAAGAACAACACCGATTCGGCTGGAAACTCCTACGGCTGCCACGAGAATTACCTCGTCGCCCGCCACGGGGAATTCTCCCGGCTCGCGGACATCCTCATCCCGTTCCTCGTCACCCGGCAGCTTCTCTGCGGCGCGGGCAAGGTGCTGCAGACCCCGCGTGGCGCGGTCTACTGCGTCAGTCAGCGCGCCGAGCACATCTGGGAGGGCGTCAGCTCCGCCACCACCCGTTCCCGTCCGATCATCAACACCCGTGACGAACCGCACGCCGACGCGGAGCGCTACCGCCGGCTGCACGTCATCGTCGGCGACTCGAACATGTCCGAGACGACCATGCTCCTCAAGGTCGGTGCCACGGATCTCGTGCTGCGCATGATCGAGGCGGGCACGGTCATGCGTGACCTCACCCTGGAGAACCCGATCCGGGCGATCCGCGAGGTCAGCCACGACATCACCGGCCAGCGCAAGGTGCGCCTGGCCAGCGGGCGTGAGGCGTCCGCGATCGAGGTCCAGCGGGAGTACTACGAGAAGGCGGTGGACTTCGTCGACCGCCGGGGCATCCGTACCGGCACCGTGGAGCAGGTGCTGGAGCTCTGGGGCCGTACGCTCGACGCGATCGAGGCCGAGGACCTGGACCGGATCGACACCGAGATCGACTGGGTCATGAAGTACAAGCTCATCGAGCGCTACCGGGCCAAGCACAACATGACCATGTCCCACCCGCGGGTCGCGCAGATAGACCTCGCCTACCACGACATCCACCGCCGCCGGGGGCTCTACTACCTGCTGGAGAAGCGCGGCCAGGCGGCCCGGATCTGCAACGACATGAAGATCTTCGAGGGCAAGTCGGTGCCTCCGCAGACCACCCGGGCGCGGCTGCGCGGGGACTTCATCCGGCGGGCCCAGGAGCAGCGGCGGGACTTCACCGTCGACTGGGTCCATCTCAAGCTCAATGACCAGGCGCAGCGCACCGTGCTGTGCAAGGACCCGTTCCGCTCGGTGGACGACCGGGTGGAGAAACTGATCGCCGGTATGTGACCTCCGGCGGTCGACACTGAAGTCCGGAACACGACTCGGGCCCCGTACGTTCCTCGTGCGGGGCCCTTGGCACGCCCTAGAGTGTCGAGGAACTTAACCTTCCGTCTGAGATCTGAGGAATTCGTGCGCCGACTTGCCGGCCTCGTCGTCATCCCCCTACTGCTGCTGTCCACGGCGGCATGCGGTGACGACGGAGGCTCCGACTCAACCTCGTCCAAGAACGGGCTTCCCGAGATCACAGCGGGCGCCAAGTTCGGTGAGAAGCCGACCCTGGGGAAGGGGGAGGGGACGCCGCCGAAGGAGCTTCAGACCGATGTCATCAGTGAGGGTGACGGCGCGAAACTGAAGAAGGGTGACGCGATCCAGGTCAACTACCTGGGGCAGTCGTGGGACTCGGCGAAGCCGTTCGACAACAGCTTCGACCGTAAGGCGCCCTTCGATCTGACGCTGGGCGCCGGCATGGTCATCCAGGGCTGGGACAAGGGCCTGGAGGGCCAGAAGGTCGGCAGCCGTGTCGCGCTCGGCATCCCGCCGGAGCTGGGTTACGGGGCTCAGGGCCAGGGCGACATCAAGCCCAACGCCACGCTGGTCTTCGTCGTCGACATCCTGAAGGCGACGCAGGTCCCGACCACGGCCAAGGGCAGCGAGGTCGCGCAGGACAACATCGATCTGCCGAAGGTCGGGGTCAACGCGGACGGCAAGGCGCCCAAGGTCACGGTCCCGAAGACGGATCCGCCGAAGAAGCTCGTCTCCAACTACGTGCTGGAGAGCAAGGGCGAGGTCGTCAAGGAGACCGACTCGGTCGTGCTGAACTACGAGGCGCTGCTGTGGAAGGACGCCAAGACGTTCGACAGCACGTACAAGAACGGCAAGACCGTGACGTTCCCGCTGCCGCAGCTCACCCTCAAGGGGCTGAAGGACGGCGTCGTCGGCAAGAAGGTCGGCAGCCGTGTGCTGGTCGTGATCCCGCCGGCCGACGCGTTCGGTGACAAGGAGCAGCAGGGCATCCCCAAGAACTCCACTCTGGTGTTCGCCGTGGACATCCTCGCGAAGGTGTAAGACTGTCCCGGTTGCCCCGTTCATCATTTAGAGGAGCAGTTCAGTGAGCATCGAGAAGCCCGAGATCGACTTCCCGGGTGGCGAGCCGCCGGCCGACCTGGAGATCAAGGACATCTGGGAGGGCGAGGGTGCCGTCGCCAAGCCGGGCGACACCGTCTCCGTGCACTACGTGGGTGTGGCCTTCTCCACCGGTGAGGAGTTCGACGCCTCCTGGAACCGCGGTACGCCGTTGCAGTTCCAGCTCGGTCAGGGGCAGGTCATCTCCGGCTGGGACCAGGGTGTCCAGGGCATGAAGGTCGGCGGCCGCCGTCAGCTGACGATTCCCTCGCACCTCGCCTACGGCGAGCGTGGCGCGGGCGGCGGGGCGATCGCCCCGGGCGAGACGCTGATCTTCGTCTGCGATCTGGTCGCTGTCTGACCTGGGTCCGGTCACTTACGGACACACCGAGGGCCCATGCTGTCCGGCGTGGGCCCTCGGCTTTTACCGCGGGACCCCCGGACGGTACGGTCGACGCGCGGATGCGGCACTATCAGATGAGGTGTAGGGCGTCGATGGCCATTGCCAAGGCCGAGCGGTTGATGAATCTCGCGCTGTGCCTGCTCGGTACCCGGCGCCCGCTCAGCAAGCGCGAGTTGCGCGAGTCCATCGAGGCGTATCTGGAAGCCGGCTCCGACGACAGCTTCAACCGGATGTTCGAGCGGGACAAGGACGATCTGCGCGAACTCGGTCTGGTCATCGAGACGGTGGAGAACCTGGACGGCGAGACCGGTTATCTGGCCCGCCGGGACAGCAACCGGCTGCCGGCCATCACGCTGGACGCCGAGGAGGCCGCGGCTCTCGGACTCGCCGCGAAGGTCTGGCAGCAGGCGCGTCTCGCGGGCGCCGCCAGTGGCGCGCTGCAGAAGCTGCGGGCCGCGGGGATGCCCGAGGCGGAGGATTCGTACGAGGCGCACCACAGCGCCCTGGAGCCGCGCATCCCCGTCCACGAGGCGGCGTTCGAGCCGCTGATGCTCGCCTGCCGTGACCGCAGGCCGGTTCTCTTCGACTACCGCAAGGCCAACGCCGCCAAGCCGGAGCAGCGCCAGGTGGAGCCGTGGACGCTGGAGTGCTGGCGCGGGCACTGGTATCTGGCCGGCTGGGACCGGGAGCGCCGGGCGGAGCGCGTCTTCCGCCTCTCGCGGATCACCGGAAAGGTCCGTTCCAGGGCCGGTGGCTTCACCGCTCCCGTGCCCGACGTGGTCACGGTGCGCGAGACGGTCGAGACCTGGGCGGGGGAGACGGCGACGCGTTCGGCGCTGATCCGGCTGCGTTCGGACTGCGGTTACCCACTGCGTGCCCGGGCGGTGTCGTCGCGGGAACTGGGCGACGGCTGGGACGAGTTGGAGATCCCGTACGGTCATGGTCTGGACGCCTGGCTGGTGGAGTTCGGTCCCGACGTGGTCGTCCTGGAGCCCGCGGATCTGCGGGCCGACGTCGTGGACCGGCTGCGCGCCGTGGCCAAGGCCTGAGGGGAACGCGTACACACCATGGCAGCCAACGCCATCGACCAGACCCGCCGGATGCTCTCGCTGGTGACCTATCTGCGGGAGCGTCCCGGCGCGCACGTCCAGGACGTCGCCCGTGCCTTCGGGATCACCGAGGACGAGCTGATCTCCGATCTCGACGTCCTGCCCATGTGCGGGACGAGTTTCCGTGGCGGGGACCTCCTCGACATCGACACCGACGGGGACCGTATCTGGTGGCACAACCCGGACGACGTGGCCGAGCCGCTGCGGCTGGCCGCGGACGAGGCCACCGCGCTGCTGGTGGCCGCCCGCGCGGTCGCGACCCTGCCGGGGCTGCGGGAGAGCGACCGGCAGGCGCTGCTGCGTGCGACGGCGAAGCTGGAGGCCGCCGCCGGGGAGGTGGCGGGGGCCAGCTCCCGGCTCTCGGTGACGTTCGAGTCGGAGGGCGGTGTCTTCGCGGATGTCGACCGGGCCATCTCGGAGCGGCGCAGGCTGTGGCTGCGTTACTACTCGCCGGCGCGGGACGAGCTGACCGAGCGCGAGGTCGATCCGATCAGGCTGTTCGCGGTGGGCCACACGTACATGGAGGCGTGGTGCCGGCTCTCCGAGGCGCGGCGGACGTTCCGGCTCGACAGGGTGGCCGAGATCAGGCTGCTGGACGCGCCGGCCGCGCCGCCGGAGCTGGAGCTGCGTGATCTGTCGGAGGGGCTGGTGCAGCCGTCCGCCGACGATCCGGAGGTGGTGGTCGAGGTCGGGCCCGGCGGGCGCTGGGTCGCCGAGTACTACCCGCACGACAGCGCGGAGGAGCTTCCCGACGGGGGGCTGCGGATCACCCTGCGTACGCCGGCGCCGGCCTCGCTGCGGCGGCTCGCGCTGCGGCTGGGCCGGGACGGCCGGATCACCTCTCCGCCGGAACTGGCGGAGAGCGCCCGCCGGGCGGCGGGCGAGGCGCTGGCGGCGTACGAGAGCGGTGACGTGAGCCCATGACACGAGGGGAATTGGGGGATTTGTCCGTGATGACTGGTTTCTCTGCTTCGGTGGCCATGGTGCCGGTCCTCTTCCAGGCCGCCTGTCCCGAGTGCCGTGCCCGGTTCGAGCTCTCGGCCGGCGCGCTGCGGCTCGCGATCGGCGCCAGCCGCCGTACGACCTTCTACTCGTTCACCTGCCCCGAGTGCGAGACGGCGGTGCGCAAACCCGCCGGCGAGCGCATCGTGGAACTGCTCACCGGGGGCGGCGTACGGACGCTGCGCCTGCATTCCACGACCTAGCGGTATCGACCCGGCCTGATCCCCCGGACAGGCCCCTCGGAAAAGGCTCCTCGCATGTTCTGGCCCATGCTCGCCGTCGCCCTCGGGTTCTGCGGGATCGCCGTACTCGGCGTTCTCGCGATACGGGTCTTCGTCGAGGCCCGGCGACTCGGTCACCAGGTCGCCTCCACCACACGGCGGATCAACCGGGCGGCGGAGGAACTGGAAGTGGCCGCCACGCATCTCGCGAAGACCGGAGACGCCATCCGATAAATGAATGCACCCTCCCTCCATCGTCAGTTCGGGCGGTAGGCTGACGAAGCGGTCCCGGACTGGAGGCGGGGGCCGCCGTAGGGAGTACGCACAGGCATTGCCCTGCGTTTACCCCTGCGGGTTACGATCGCTGCCAGCACGGTGCCCGGACAGATGTCCGGATGTCGTCGCAGACCCCCTGTCGCCTCGGTGAAGAAGGTAATCGCTATGGGTAGGCTCGGCCCCACCGAGATCATCCTTATTCTCGTCGTCATCATCCTGCTCTTCGGCGCCAAGAAGCTTCCCGACATGGCCCGTTCACTCGGCAAGTCGGCGCGCATCCTCAAGAGCGAGGCGAAGGCGATGAAGTCCGACGAGAACAAGAGCGGCACGGCTCCGACCGACCCGCCGACCGCCTCCGCCGACCCGGACCAGCCCGCGCCCCGGACCATCCAGGCCGCGCCCGGCGATGTCACCAGCTCGCGCCCCGTCGCGGAGCCCACCGACTCGACCAAGCGCTGATCCGACCACCGGGCCGATGCACGCACCGGGCACGGTGACGGCCTTCCGCACGAGATGAGGACGTGGGTTGCCCAAGTCTGCCCGCACAGAAGAGAAGGATCCCGAGGGGCGCATGCCGCTCGTGGAGCACCTTCGTGAGCTGCGCAACCGGCTGTCGAAAGGGCTGCTCGCGATCGTCGTGGTGACGATCGTGGCCGTGTTCTACAGCGAGCAGATCATGTCGTTCCTCTCCGAGTCGGTCCCCAAGTGTGAGAACGGGCTCCAGGAGAGCGACGGCGGCAACTGCGCGGTCGTCTCCTTCAACACCCTCACCTCGCCGTTCACCACGACGATCCGGGTCAGCCTCACCGCCGGCATCATCGCGGCCAGCCCGATCTGGCTCTACCAGCTGTGGGCGTTCATCGCCCCGGGCCTGCACAAGAACGAGAAGAAGTACACGTACGCGTTCGTCGCGAGCGCGGTGCCGCTGTTCACGGCCGGTGCCTACCTGGCCTACATCATCCTGCCGATCAGCGTGAAGGTGCTCATCAGCCTCACGCCGGAAGGCTCGTCCAACATCCTCTCGCTCGACGAGGTCCTCGACTTCACCACCCGTATGGTGCTGGTCTTCGGTCTCGCCTTCGAGCTGCCGCTGGTCCTGGTCATGCTCAACATGACCGGCATCGTCACCGGCCGCAGGATGGTCGGATGGTGGCGCGGCGTCGTCATGGGCGTCTTCGTCTTCGGCGCGGTGATCACCCCTACGACCGACCCCGTGGGCATGCTCGCGCTGGCGGGCCCCATCATCGTCCTCTACTTCGGCGCGGTGGGCTTCTCGCTGGTCAACGACCGGCGCAGGCGGCGCAAGAACCCGGACGCGGACCTCGACGACGACGAGGCGTCGGACCTGGACCACACCCCGGAGAGCGTCGGGAGTGTCGAACCGGTCGCCTCCGTGCCCGCCCTTCCCGAGCAGGCGGACAGCAGCCGCACCAGCCGTGTGAACGGCTACGACGACATCACCTGATCCGGACGGACCGGACCGCGCCCGACAGTGACCCGTGGGACCCGCCCGTGACCAGTGAGATCAGCCTGTTCGTCAATCCCACCGCCGGGCGCGGCCGGGGAGCCCGTGCCGCGCAGCCCGCCGCCCGCGCGCTCCGCGACGCCGGGTACTCCGTCCGTACGGTGCTCGGAGCCGACGCCGGGGACGCGCTGCGGCGCGCACGCGAGGCCGTCGCGGCGGGCACCGGCGCGCTGATCGCCGTCGGCGGGGACGGTCTGGTCTCCCTCGCCCTCCAGGCGGTGGCCGGTACGGACACCCCGCTCGGCGTCGTCGCCGTCGGCACCGGGAACGACTTCGGCCGGGCGCTCGGCCTGCCGGTCCGGGACCCCGCGGCGGCCGGGCGGATCGCCGCCGACGCGCTCAAGCACGACGGGATCCGGGACGTGGACCTCGGCCGGGTCGCGGGGCGGTGGTTCGGGACCGTACTCGCCTCCGGATTCGACTCACGCGTCAACGACCGCGGCAACCGCATGCGTTGGCCCAGCGGCCGCGCCAAGTACGACCTGGCGATGATCGCCGAACTCGCCGCCTTCCGCCCCGCCCCGTACCGCATGACCCTGGACGACGGCACCGAGCGGGAGATCGAGGCGACCCTGGTCGCCGTCGGCAACGGCCCCTCCTACGGAGGCGGCATGCGGATCTGCGCCGGCGCCGCCATGGACGACGGGCTCTTCGACGTGACCGTCGTCGGGGACTGCAGCCGCGCCACCCTCCTGAAGGTCTTTCCGCGCGCGTACCGGGGAACGCATCTGAGCCACCCCAAGGTCACCGTCCACCGCACCTCGAAGATCACCCTGGCCGCCCCCGGTCTCACCGGCTACGCCGACGGGGAGCCGCTCGGACCGCTCCCGCTGACGGCGCGGTGCGTCCCCGGGGCCGTACGGGTACTGACCCCCGGGCCCTGAGGGGCCCCGCCAGCTCACCCATAAAGATCGCCTGACTGTCAGAGGGGACGGGTAGGCTCGTGAGCAAGATGACAGAGGACCTCACACCGGCCGAGCGTTACGCGGCGGCCCGTATCCGGGCAGCCGAGCAGGCCACCGCACTCGCGCCGTTCCGCGAGATGTACGAATTCGGCCTCGATCCGTTCCAGATCGAGGCATGCCAGGCGCTGGAGTCCGGCAAGGGCGTCCTGGTGGCGGCGCCCACGGGCTCGGGCAAGACGATCGTCGGCGAGTTCGCCGTGCACCTGGCCCTCGCCGAGGGCCGTAAATGCTTCTACACCACCCCCATCAAGGCACTGTCCAACCAGAAGTACGCGGACCTGGCGAAACGCTACGGCGCCGACAAGGTGGGCCTGCTCACCGGCGACAACAGCGTCAACTCGGACGCCCCGGTGGTCGTCATGACCACCGAGGTCCTGCGCAACATGCTCTACGCGGGATCGCAGTCGCTGAGCGGACTCGGCTATGTGGTGATGGACGAGGTGCACTACCTCTCCGACCGGTTCCGCGGCGCCGTCTGGGAAGAGGTGATCATCCACCTCCCCGAGTCCGTGACCCTGGTGTCCCTGTCGGCGACCGTCTCCAACGCCGAGGAGTTCGGTGACTGGCTGGACACCGTCCGTGGCAGCACCGCGGTGATCGTCTCCGAGGACCGCCCCGTGCCGCTGTGGCAGCACGTCTTCGCGGGCCGCCGGATGTACGACCTCTTCGAGGAGAGCACCGACCACGGAGGCCGCGGCGGGGCGCGCCGGGAGGTCAACCCCGACCTCGTCCGCCTGGCCCGGATGGAGAACCAGAAAACGTACAACCCGCGGGACCGCCGCCGCGGCAAGATGGTCCGCGAGGCCGACCGGGAGCGCGAGCGCAGACAGCGCGGCCGGATCTGGACCCCGGGCAGGCCCGAGGTCATCGAGCGGCTCGACGCCGAGGACCTGCTGCCCGCCATCACCTTCATCTTCAGCCGGGCCGGCTGCGAGGCCGCCGTACAGCAGTGCATGTACGCCGGACTGCGGCTCAACGACGACAGCAGGCGGGCCAGGGTCCGCGAGATCGTCGAGCGGCGCACCGCGTCGATCCCCACCGAGGACCTGCACGTCCTCGGGTACTACGAGTGGCTCGAGGGTCTGGAGCGCGGCATCGCCGCCCACCACGCCGGCATGCTGCCCACGTTCAAGGAAGTCGTCGAGGAGCTGTTCGTACGGGGCCTGGTCAAGGCCGTGTTCGCCACGGAGACCCTGGCGCTCGGCATCAACATGCCCGCCAGGTCGGTCGTCCTGGAGAAGCTCGTCAAGTGGAACGGCGAGCAGCACGCGGACATCACCCCCGGCGAGTACACGCAGCTGACCGGCCGCGCCGGACGACGCGGCATCGACGTCGAGGGCCACGCGGTGGTCCTGTGGCAGCGCGGCATGGACCCGGGCGCGCTCGCCGGCCTCGCCGGCACCCGCACGTATCCGCTGCGCTCCAGCTTCCGGCCGTCGTACAACATGGCGGTCAACCTGGTCCAGCAGTTCGGCCGGCACCGCTCGCGCGAACTGCTGGAGACCTCGTTCGCACAGTTCCAGGCGGACAAGTCGGTCGTCGGGATCTCCCGTCAGGTCCAGCGGAACGAAGAGGGGATGGAGGGCTACCGGGCGGGCATGACCTGCCACCTGGGGAACTTCGAGGAGTACGCGCGGCTGCGCCGCGACCTCAAGGACCGCGAGACGGAGCTGGCCAAGCAGGGGGCGGTGCAGCGGCGGGCCGCCGCCGCGTCCTCCCTGGAGAAGCTCAAGCCCGGCGACGTCATCCACGTCCCGACCGGCAAGTTCGCCGGTCTCGCCCTGGTGCTCGACCCCGGACTGCCCGCCGGGCGGGCGGGCGGACACCGGGGTGTGGAGTACCACGACGGCCCCAGGCCGCTGGTGCTGACCGCCGAGCGGCAGGTCAAGCGGCTCGCGTCGATGGACTTCCCCGTGCCCGTCGAGGCGCTGGACCGGATGCGGATCCCCAAGAGCTTCAACCAGCGTTCGCCGCAGTCACGCCGTGACCTGGCGTCCGCGCTGCGCACGAAGGCCGGTCATGTCGTCCCGGAGCGGCACCGCAAGGGGCGCGCGCCGGCGGCCGACGACCGTGAGATCGCCAGGCTGCGCACCGCGCTGCGGGCGCACCCCTGCCACGGCTGCGACGAGCGCGAGGACCACGCGCGCTGGGCCGAGCGCTACCACCGGCTGCAGCGGGACACCCGTCAGCTGGAGCGGCGCATCGAGGGCCGTACGAACACCATCGCCCGCACCTTCGACCGGATCGTCGCCCTCCTCACGGAGATGGACTATCTGCGCGGCGACGAGGTCACGGGCAACGGGAAGCGGCTCGCACGGCTCTACGGCGAGTTGGACCTGCTCGCCAGCGAATGCCTGCGCGAGGGCGTGTGGGAAGGACTCTCCCCGGCGGAACTGGCCGCGTGCGTCTCGGCGCTGGTCTTTGAGGCGCGCCAGTCGGACGACGCGGTGGCGCCCCGGCTGCCCAGCGGCGCGGCGAAGACCGCGCTCGGCGAGATGGTCCGTATCTGGGGCCGGCTCGACGCGCTGGAGGAGGACTTCAAGATCAATCAGGCGGAGGGGGTCGGGCAGCGTGAGCCCGACCTCGGCTTCGCCTGGGCCGTGCACATGTGGGCGTCCGGCCAGGGTCTGGACGAGGTACTGCGGGACGCCGAGATGCCGGCGGGAGACTTCGTCCGCTGGTGCAAGCAGGTGATCGACGTCCTCGGACAGATCGCGGCGGCGGCGCCCCGCGAGAACAGCACGGTCGCGAAGAACGCGCGCAAGGCGGTCGACGGGGTGCTGCGCGGGGTGGTGGCGTACAGCTCGGTGGGGTGACGGCCGACGTGCGGGGACCGGCCGACCGGTCCCCGGTGCCGGCGGGCGGCGGTCGTCCGGTTGAGTGATCTGTCGGCCACGTACGGGTGAAACACGCGATTACTCAAGGTAGTTGATGCGACGCTCTCCGTGAGCACCGATTCCGGTGTCCGGGTTCCACGCACTCAACAAGGAGTAGCCGCATGCGAGTTCGTCAGTCCCTCCCCGCCCTCGTCGGCGCTGTCGCCATGGTCCTGGGCATGTCCACCGCGGCGTCCGCCGCGCCGTCGGCCGCGACCCCTTGCGGGTACTACTCGACGTCCAGCGACTCGTACTACAACCACTGCACGAATGACGGCTCACGCATCGTCATCGAGGTGGAGGTGTCGGGCTGGAACTACGAGCAGTGTGTGGGCCCCGGTATCACCTGGCTCGGCTCGAAGAGCAAGGTCAGTGACGCGTGGTACGTCGGCCGCACCTGCTGACGTCTGGTCACTGACTCACTGACTCACCGATTCGCCGATTCGCCGATGTCACCGCGGGGCCCGGACGCCGAGAGACGTCCGGGCCCCGCGGCACGCCGGTCGCGCCGGTGTCAGGCCGTCAACGACTCCGCGAGCCGGGCCAGTTCCGGCGTACGCAGCACCCGGTCCCCGTATCCGGGCAGGACCAGATGGAGCGGCTCCGTCCAGCGGCGGGGGATCGCGGAGAAGCCGTACACGGCGCCCGCGAGCGCGCCGGTGACCGCCGCGACCGTGTCCGTGTCGCCTCCCAGATCGATCGCCGCCGCCAGCGACGCCTCGAACGAGCCGGTCGTCCGCAGCGCCCAGAGAGCCGAACCCAGACAGGGCCAGACCGCTCCGTTGAACTCCGTCGCGTCGTCGGGATGCCAGCCGGGGTCGAGCACGGTGGCCCAGCGCGGACGGTGCTCCTCGTCCACGTCCCGGAGTGCGGCGGGGACGGCGGCCACCGGGTCGCCGCCGTCCAGTGCCACCCGGATCAGCTCGTGCAGGACGGCCGTGCCCTCCCACGCTGCGGCGTCGCCGTGGGTGAGCGCCGCGATCCGGCGGGCGGCCGACATGGTGGCCTCGCGCCCCTCCGCCGCGAAGTGCACGGCAGGGGTGGCGGCGCGCATCAACGAGCCGTTGCCGGCGGCCCGTCCGGAGCGCTGGAAGTGGATCGGGGCCGCGAGATCCCACGGATCGCCGCTCGTCAGGACCTCCTCGGTCTGGAGCCCGATGTCCTTGGGGCCGCCCGCCGCCCAGCGGCGGAACCGGTCGAAGATGTCGGGCAGATCGAGGCCCCCGCTCTCCAGCAGGGACTCACCGATCAGCACGGCCATCTGCGTGTCGTCGGTGGCCTCGCCCGGCTCCCAGCCGCCGCCTCCGCACATCTCGCCCACACCGTCGGGGAAACGGGCGGAGAACGCGCCGGCCGGGCCGAACTCGAAGGGTGCCCCGAGCGCGTCGCCGGCGGCCGAGCCGACGACCGCTCCGAGCGCCCGGTCGCGCCGAGCCGTGCCGTCCGAGGGGAGCGGCTGATCCACGGGGGTCATCCGGCCAGCATAGGGAGACCGGACAACGCCCGTGGACAGGGGACTACTTCGGCATCAGCACCGTGTCGATGATGTGCACCGTGGCGTTGGCCGTCGGGACGTCACCGCAGACAACACTTGCCGAGTCGTTCACCTTGTACGAGTCGCCGGAGCCCGCCGTGGTCAGCGTGCTCTTCTGGAGGGTGTCGTACGTGCCGCTCTCCAGCTGCTTCTTGGCCAGCTTCTCGCCCACGACGTGGTAGGTGAGGATCTTGGTGAGCATCTCCTTGTCCGCGAGGACGGCGTCCAGGTCGGCCTTCGGGATCTTGGCGAAGGCGTCGTTGGTGGGCGCGAACACCGTGATGTTCTCCGCGGTGTTGAGGGTGTCGACCAGACCGGCCTTCTTCACCGCGGTGACCAGGGTGGAGAGCTCCGGGTTGTTGGACGCGGCGGTCGCGACCGGGGCCTGCCCCATGCCCTCGAAGCTGCCCGGACCGGTCTTCGGCACCGACGCACAGGCCGGGCCGAACGGCCCGTCGGCGGCGTCGCCCGCCGCGTCGTCGGCGGTCTCCTCGGGGGCGGCCGTGTCCTCGGCCGCGGACGAGGACTCCGCCTTGCTGTCCTTGTCGTCGCTGGAGCAGGAGGTGAGCGCCAGCGGAAGGGCGACGGCTGCGACGACGGTGACGGCGGCACGCTGGAAACGGGTGATCTTCATGTCAATCTCCTTGGAATTCCGTGCTGTTCGAGCAGGGGGTGGCACAGGGGTGCCGGGAATCGGTGGTCGGTGCGGTACTCGGTGGGGAGCGCTCAGTCGACGGCGACCACCACCGAGTGCCGGCCGGTCGCGCCGTTGGGTACGGTCCCCACGCGCTTGTCGGTCTGGGTGTCGCCGTCCCGGTCCGTCGCACGGACTTCGAGGGTGTGGTTGCCGGGAGTGGCGGGCCATTCCCACATCCACTGGCGCCAGGTGTCCACGCTGTCCTCGGCGGCGAGCTCGGCCGGGTTCCACTCGCCGCCGTCCACGCGCACCTCGACCCGCTCGATACCGCGGTGCTGCGCCCACGCCACTCCGGCGACGGTCACCGGGCCCGCCTTCGGCGAGGCGAAGGGGCGCGGCGTGTCGATCCGCGACTGGGTCTTGACGGGCGCCTCACGGGACCAGTCGCGCTTGACCCAGTACGCGTCGTAGTCGGCGAACGTGGTGAGTTCGAGGTCTTCCAGCCACTTGCACGCCGACACGTACCCGTAGAGGCCGGGGACGACCATCCGGACCGGGAAGCCGTGGTCGAACGGCAGGGGTTCGCCGTTCATGCCGACCGCGAGTATCGCGTCGCGGCCGTCCATGACCGCGTCGACCGGGGTGCCGATGGTCATGCCGTCCACGGAGCGGGACACCAGCTGGTCGGCGGGACCGCCCTTCGACGGCGGCCGCACACCGGCCTCACGCAGCAGGTCGGCCAGGGGGACGCCGATCCAGCGGGCGTTGCCGACGTACGGGCCGCCGACCTCGTTGGAGACACAGGTCAGCGTGATGTCCCGTTCGATCAGCTTCCGTTGGAGGAGATCCTGGAAGCCGACCGTGAGCGGTCGGGCGACGCCCTTGCCGTGGATGCGCAGACGCCACTTGCCGGCGTCCACCCGGGGCACGACCAGGGCGGTGTCCACCCGGTAGAAGTCCTTGTTGGGCGTGGTGAAAGAGGTGAGGCCGCGGATCCCCAGATCCGCCCCGGCGGGTACCGCCTCGGCCGGTGAGGACGGTGCGGGCAGCACGATCGTGCGGCGTGAGGCGGCGGCCTCGGCCGCCCCCGATGCGTTGAGCCGCCGCCCGAGGAGACCGGCTCCGGCGGACGCCGCGGCGGCGGCCGTCGCGGCGATGACGAATCCGCGCCGGTCGAAGGTGCCGCTGTCCGTGCCGGCCGTCGCCGCGTCGCCGGTTCCCGTGCCGGCCGTTTCCGCGGCCTTCCCGGCCTCGTCGGCCGTTCCGTCCGCCCCCCGATCCCCGTGGGGGGACGGACGGAAGGCGAGCCGTCCGGCCAGCAGATACAGCACTCCACAGGCCGTCAGACCGCCCACGACCGAGGGCAGGGCGTCGGAGAGACGGCCGTCCGGCCGTTCCACCGCCGCCAGCGCCCCGATCGCGCCGAAGACCAGGACCGCCGCCGAGCCGACCCTCCGGTACCGCAGCGAGGCCACTCCGACCGCCATGGCGAAGAGCGCCAGGAGGGCCAGGATGCCCAGTTGCAGGACCAGCTTGTCGTCGTTGCCGAAATTGCGGACGGCGAAGTCCTTCACCGGCGCGGGTGTGCGGTCGATGACCGCGCCGCCCACCGCGGTGACGGGACCCGCCTCGGGCCGTACGGCCGCCGAAACCAGCTCGGCGACGCAGAGCGCCACGAGCCCGGCGATCAGTCCGCCGAGCGCGGCCAGGGCGCCGCGCACCACTCGTACGCCACGCGCCCCATGGCCGGCCCCGCTCGTCGGATCTTTCTGATCTTCGCTCACACCGGCCATTCGGTGCGAGATGCAAGGCGGATTGGTCCATCACCCGAAGGAATTAAAAGTAGGACTGGCAGAAGAAAGATCGCTCCACGACCAATCCATCGGCCGCCGTGGCTCGAATCCTCCCTGAGGGGCTGTGCCCGAAACCGCGTCGGAGGGAATCGTATGAGTGGGGAAGGCCCGCGCCTGCGTACCGCGGTCGTGGGTGGCGGAGTCGCCGGACTGACCGCCGCCTACGTACTGCGGCGCTCGCACGAGGTGTCGCTGTACGAGGCGGACGAGCGTCTCGGCGGCCACGCCCACACCCACGACCTGATGTCGTCGGACGGCCGGACACAGAGTGTCGACTCCGGGTTCATCGTCCACAACGAACGCACCTATCCGCTGCTGCTGCGGCTCTTCCGCGAACTGGGCGTCACCACCCAGGAGTCGGAGATGAGCATGTCCGTGCGGTGCGACGGCTGCGGACTCGAATACGCGGGTGCCCGGGGGCTGCCCGGCCTGTTCCCGCGCCCCGGCCATGTCCTGCGCGGGCGGTATCTGCGGATGCTCACCGAGGTGCCCGCCTTCCACCGCAGGGCACGACGGCTGCTCGCGGACGACGAGGACCCCACGTACGACGCGTCCGGGCCCCGTCCCGACGAGACCATGACGCTGGGGCGTTTCGTCGTGGACGGCGGGTTCTCGCCGTACTTCGTGTCCCACTTCCTGACACCGCTCGTCTCGGCCGTCTGGTCCTGCGACGCCGGAACGGCCCTGCGCTACCCGGCCCGCTACCTCTTCCGCTTCCTGGACCACCACGGTCTGCTGTCCGTCAGCGGCTCACCGGTCTGGCGCACGGTCAGCGGCGGATCGCGCGAGTACGTCGAACGGATCGGCAAACAGCTCGACGCCGTCCACACGGCGGCCCCGGTCCGGTCCGTACGGCGCGGCCCGCGCGGCGTCGAGGTCACCACGGCCGACGGCTCCACGCGGCGTTACGACTCGGTCGTCGTCGCCGTCCACCCCGACCAGGCCCTGCGGCTGCTGGCCGACCCCACCGACGACGAACGGCGGGTGCTCGGCGCCTTCCGCTACTCGCGCAACGCCACCGTGCTGCACACCGACACGAGCGTGCTGCCCCGCAGCCCGCGCGCCCGCGCCTCCTGGAACCTGACCATGCCGTCCTGCGAGGCGGACGCCGGCCGCGTACGGGTCAGTTACGACATGAACCGGCTGCAACGCCTCGACGCCCCCGAGAACTTCGTGGTGTCGCTGAACGGCGCCGACCGCGTCGGCGAGGACCGCGTGCTCGCCCGGATGACGTACGAACACCCCGTCTACACACCGGAGTCGGTGGCCGCCCAGCGCCGGCTGCCCGGGCTGGGCGGGCCCGTCACGGCGTACGCCGGGGCGTACCACGGGTGGGGATTCCACGAGGACGGCTGCCGCTCGGGTGTCGAGGCCGCCGCCGCGCTGGGAGTGACCTGGTGAGCGCCGCCGTTCCCGCGCTCTACCCGTGCACCGTCACCCATGTGCGGACCGCGCCGCGCCGCTACGACCTGCGGTTGCGCACCTACATGTGGCTGATCGACCCCGACCGCCCGCCCCGGCTCCCCCGGTTGCTCAGTCCGCTGGCCCGCTTCGATGCCCGCGACCACTTCGGCGGTGCGTCACCGACGATCCGCGCCGGACTCGAGACGTATCTCGCGTCGCGCGGCGTGGAGCTGGCCGGCGGGCGGGTGGTGATGCTCGCGCACGCCCGCGTCCTCGGGCACGTCTTCAACCCGCTGACCCTGTACTGGTGTCACGGGCCGGGCGGCGAACCGCTCTGTGTCGTGGCCGAGGTGCACAACACCTACGGCGAGCGGCACTGCTATCTCCTTCGGCCCGGCGACCGGGCCGAGGGAGCGGACGACAGCACCTTCCGGGTGGACAAGGAGCTGTACGTCTCGCCCTTCTTCCCCGTCGACGGCGGCTACCGGATGCGGCTTCCCGAACCGGGGGAGCGGCTGGGGCTGACGGTCCATCTGGAACGGGACGGGGGAAGGCCGTTCACCGCGACCGTACGCGGCGTGCGGCGCGCGGCGACCCCCTGGACGCTGCTGCGGACCGTGCTGCGTCACCCGCTGTCCACCGCCGTCGTCTCCGCCGGTATCCGCTACCACGGCATCCGTCTCTACCTGCGCGGCCTTCCTGTGCGGCCCCGTCCCCTACACCGCCCCCAGGAGGGTGTGAAATGAGCGTGCACGTCTCCCCGCCGTCGCCGACCTCGCCGGAGCCTCCGGCGGCCGCGACGGCGTCCGCGGCCGGCGCGGATGCCATGACGGCGTCCACGTCCGCCGTGGACGCGCGGCGCTGGCCGGACGTGGCCCGGCCGCCCCGCGCCTCGTGGCCGCGTACTGCCGTCGCCGAGCGCATCGTCCGCCGCGCACTGGCCCGGCTGGCACTGCGGGTCAGGCTCGGGGAGGACGAGACCCTGGGCCTCGGCGGACCGCTGATGGTCGTACGCGATCCGCACGCGTTCTTCCGGCGGATCGGGGCCACCGGCCTGATCGGCTTCGGCGAGTCGTACATGGCGGGCGAGTGGGACTCCGACGATCTCGTCGGCGTCCTGACCGTCCTCGCCGAGAACGCGGCCGTCCTCGTCCCCGCCCCGCTCCAACGGCTGCGCCGTGTCTGGGCGTTGAAGCGGCCCGACGCGCAGCGCAACACCCCCGAGGGATCGCGCGACAACATCAGCCACCACTACGACCTGTCGAACGAGCTGTTCGCGCTCTTCCTGGACGAGACCCTCTCGTACTCCTCCGCCCTCTTCCGCGGATTCCCCGCCGACCGGACGCTGCTCCCCGCCGCCCAGCACCGCAAGATCGACCGGCTCCTCGACGAGGCGCGGGTGGGACCCGGGACGCGGCTGCTCGAAATCGGCACCGGCTGGGGCGAGCTGGCCATACGGGCCGCCGCGCGCCGGGCGCACGTGGTCACCGTGACCCTCTCGGAGGAGCAGAAGTCCCTCGCCGAGGAACGGATCAGAGCCGCCGGCCTGGAGGACCGGGTGACCGTGCTGCTGTGCGACTACCGCGCGGTGCGCGGCACCTTCGACGCTGTCGTCAGCGTCGAGATGATCGAGGCGGTGGGTGAGGAGTTCTGGCCGGAGTACTTCACCACACTGGACAGGCTGCTGGCCCCCGGCGGCCGGATCGCGCTCCAGGCGATCACCATGCCGCACGACCGGCTGCTCGCGTCGCGCACCACCCACACCTGGATCGGCAAGTACATCTTCCCCGGCGGGCTGATCCCGTCGGTCGAGGTGATGGAGCAACTGACCGCCGCGCACACGTCGTTGCGGGTGGTCGAGCAGGACGGATTCGGACCGCACTACGCGCAGACGCTCCGGCTGTGGCGCGAACGGTTCGCCGAACAGGAGGCGCGGGTCGACGCGCTGGGGTTCGACGTGACGTTCCGGCGCATGTGGACCTTCTATCTCGCCTACTCCGAGGCCGGGTTCCGGTCCGGCTATCTCGACGTCCAGCAGATGGTGCTGGCCAGGGAGGGAACGACCCGATGACCGGAATCCGACCGGCGACGGGCAGCCGGCCCGCGCCGGTGCCACGACCGCGCGCCGCCACGGGCGCCGCGCACCGGCTCCTGCGACTCGCCGAACAACTCCTCGGCGCCCCGCTGCCGCTGCGGCTGCGTGCCTGGGACGGCAGCGTCGCCGGTCCCGAGGGTGCCCCGGTGGTCGTCCTGCGCTCACGCCGGGCACTGCGCCGACTGGTCCGCCGGCCCGACGAACTCGGCCTGGCCCAGGCGTACATCACCGGTGAGCTCGACATCGAGGGCGACCTCACCGACGGGCTGCGCACCGTCTGGGGCGCGGCACGCGAGCGCGGGCTGCGCCCGCCGAAGCTCACCCTGGCCGACCGGGCCCGCGCCGTCGCCGCCATGGTGCGGCTCGGCGCGGCCGGCCCGCCCCCGCCCGTACCGTCCTCCCAGGCCAGGCTCGCCGGCGCCCCGCACAGCAGGGCACGCGACCGGGCGGCGATCAGCCATCACTACGACCTCTCCAACGACTTCTACGCCCTGCTGCTGGACGAGACCATGGCGTACTCCTGCGGCTACTGGACGAAGAACGAGCACGAGCACGGCCACGAGGGCCCCGACTGCGGCGGGGGCGAGGGCGTTTGCCGACAGGGTTATGGTCCCGCCGACGCCCAGCGCGACAAGCTGGAGCTCGTCTGCCGCAAGCTCGCCCTCGCCCCCGGGGCGGCGCTGCTGGACATCGGCTGCGGCTGGGGATCCCTCGCCCTGTACGCCGCCGAGACGTACAAGACGCGGGTCACCGCCGTGACGCTCGCCGCCGAGCAGGCGCGGTACGTGCGCGAGCAGGTCGCCGCGCGCGGACTGGCGGAGCTGGTCGAGGTGCGGCTCTCGGACTACCGTGAGATCGGGGCCGGTTCGTACGACGCGGTGTCGACCATCGAGATGGGCGAGCACGTCGGCGACGCCGACTACCCCAAATTCACCGCCACGATCCACCGGATGCTGCGGCCCGGCGGAAGGGCGCTGGTGCAGCAGATGTCGCGGGGCTCGGTGGCGCCGGGAGGCGGGGCGTTCATCGAGTCGTACATCGCGCCCGACATGCACATGCGTCCGCTCGGCGACACCGTCTCGCTGCTGGAGGGCGCGGGGCTGGAGGTGCGGGCCGTGGAGTCGATGCGCGAGCACTACACGCGCACGATCCGGGCCTGGCACCGCACGCTGGAGGAGCAACGGGCGCGGTTCCGCGCCCTCGTGAGTGAGGAGACCGTGCGCGTCTGGCGGCTGTACCTGGTGGGCAGCGCCCTCGCCTTCGAGGAGCGCCGGATGGGAGTGGACCAGATCCTGGCCGTACGCCCTTCGGAGCGGGGGCGCAGCGGTATGCCGCCCACCCCGCTGAACTGGTACGGGGAAGGTGATCCGCGATGAACGGATATCCGTGGGGCGCCTTCGGCCAGGGAATCGGCTTCGCGGCGCTCGCCGCGCTCGCGGTCATGCTCGTGACCTTCGCGATCGCCGTCGCCAAGGGCCTGCACCGGATCGTCGACATCGCCTGGGGGATCGGTTTCACGGCGGTGGCCGTGACCGGCTACGCCGTGTCGGCGGGGGAGGGGGACGAGGCGCGCCGGCTGCTGGTCACCGTATTGACCGCCGTCTGGGGGCTGCGGCTCGCCGTCCACATCGCCCGGCGCGGCCGGGGGCACGGCGAGGACGCGCGGTACGAGGCGATGCTCGCCAAGGCGCCGGGCAACCGGAATCTGTACGCGCTGCGCATGGTGTATCTGCTGCAGGGGCTGCTGGTCGTGCTGGTCTCGCTGCCCGTCCAGGCCGCGCAGTACATCCCCGGCGGTCTCGGCCCGGTCGCGTACGGCGGTGCTGCGCTCTGGCTCGTCGGTGTGGTCTTCGAGGCGGTCGGCGACGCCCAGCTCGCCAGGTTCAAGGCCGATACGGCCAACAAGGGCCGGATCATGGACCGGGGTCTGTGGAGCTGGACCCGGCATCCGAACTATTTCGGTGACTTCTGTGTGTGGTGGGGGCTGTTCCTGATCGTCTGCGACGATCCGGTGGTCGCGGCGGCGACGCTGGTGAGTCCGCTGGTGATGAGTTATCTGCTGATCGGCGGCAGCGGGAAGCGGCTGCTGGAGCGGCACATGGCACGGCGGCCGGGCTTCGCCGAGTACGCGGCCCGTACGAGTGGTTTCTTCCCGCTTCCGCCGCGCAAGGCGGACTGAAGGCCGTGGAACGGCCGGACGGCCCGCACCCTCCGGTCATCGGGTGCGGGCCGTCCGGCTGTTCGCGCCGCTCAGGTCGGGAAGTTCATCAGTGCCACCGGGTCGGAGGTCGGCTCCGGTGAGCCGCCCGCCGGTTCCACGGTGATCCCCATCCCCGACGCCTCCCCGACGGAACCGGCCATGAGTACCGAGTCCGACGAGCTGGAGGGGTCCATCAGACCCGCGTCCCGCATCGTGCCCTCGTCGTTGAACCAGAGCTGGTAGACCTTGCCGCCGGGCGGTTTCGGCATACCGGAGGCGATGAACGCCGCCTTGTCCTGGGCGCGTGAGACGACGACCGTGCCGGTCGCGCCGTCGGTCAGCTCACCCGTGCTGATCTTGGCGTCGGGCGCCGTGAGTACGGCGGCCAGTGCCTCGGACCGCTGCTGCGAGGCCGTCGCCCGCTCGGCGGCGTCCCGGGCCTCCTGGTGCTGCCAGACGGCGATCCCGCCGAAACCGGCCGCAGCCGCGAGGCAGGCGGCCAGCGCGAAGCGTGAGAGCGCGCGCCGCCCCGCTGCCCCGGCCCCGCCGCCGGCGCCACGGGACTCCGGTGTCACCTTCGGCGGATCCTGGCGCTCGGTGGCGATCCGCCGCAGCACCCGCGCCTTCAGCTCCGCCGGCGGTGTGACGGCCACGGCGAGTCCCAACCGCGTGGTGGTGGCGGCCAGTTCGGCGACCTCCTGGGCACAGGCCGGGCACACCTCCAGATGCCGCTCGAACGCGGCGCGCTCGTCCGCCTCCAGCGCGTGCAGCGCGTAGGCGCCGGTCAGTGTGTGCAGTTCAGCGGTGCTCATGCGCTCACCCCCAGGCAGTCGCGCAGCCGGATGAGGCCGTCGCGCAGTCGTGTCTTGACCGTGCCGAGCGGCACGGAGAGCAGTTCGGCGACTTCGCGGTACGCGAGCCCCTGGTAGTAGGCGAGCGTCACCGACTCGCGCTGGAGGTCGGTCAGGGTGCGGACACAGCGCCGTACCTGCTCGCGCTCCAGCCGGGACTCGACCTGTTCGGTGACCTCGTCGAAGGCCGGTGTCCGGTCCAGGAGGGCCGCCCGGTGCTCGCGGTCGCTGGACGCCTGGGCCGAGCGGACGCGGTCCACCGCGCGCCGGTGCGCGAGGGTCAGCACCCAGGTCATACCGCTGCCACGGGACGCCTCGAAGCGCGGGGCGCTGCGCCAGACCTCGAGCAGGACCTCCTGGGTGACCTCCTCGGACTGGGCGGGGTCGCGCAGGACGGAGCGGACGAGCCCGAGCACGGGCCCGCAGACCATGTCGTACACACGGGCGAAGGCGTCCTGGTCGCCCCGGGCCACCTGGCCCAGCAATTCCTGCAGGTCCGGCCCGGCAGAAGCGGGGCCGCCGATATGCACGGCTTGTTTCACGCGGCTGTTCCTCCACGGTGCGGCGGGCGGGCACGCCGTCCGGCGTACCGGACGGTTTCACCGGGGATTCGGAGCGGGGTGCGCGGCGGATTGGTCCGGTCCCGATCCGATCGTGTCATGGCCGAGCAAATTCGTAATATGTCCCGATCGGCGACCCGAGTGTGCGGTGCTCGTGGGCGCACATGGCGGGCGGCGCGGGAGGCTCGGAGGGGCCGACCGCCCGGGCGGCGCGGGCGGGTTCGGCGGTGCCGACCGGTTCCGGCACCGGTTCCGGCCGGGGCGACGTACCGAGCCGCGGAGGGCCGCTGCCCGTCCTCGCGGTCGTCGCGGTGCGGCTGCCGGTCACGGACGCTCCAGTCGTACCGGAATCCGTGCGACGCGGTGACCGTCGTCCTCCTCGGGCGCCGGTCCGGCGCCCGAGGAGCGAGGCACGCGGGGCTCAGCCCTTCGTGCTCTCCTGCTCGCGCTCCACCTGCTCGTTCCACTCGCGCTTGACGGCCCGCCACGCCTCGTCGTTCTGGCCCAGCCGCCAGTAGCCCGAGATCGACAGCCGCTCGCGCGGGATCTTCCGGTCGTGCCGCAGATGGCGGCGCAGCTCCTTCACGAAGCCGGCCTCGCCGTGCACGAACGCGTGTACGTCGTCGCCGGGGAGGTCCAGCGCCCGTACGGCGGCGACCAGTGCCTCGCCGACGGGACGGCTCCCGCGGTGCAGCCAGACGATCTCGGCCCCGGCGGGAGCGGCGATCTTCTGCTCCTCCTCGGGCCCCTCGACCTCGATGAACGCGTGGATCACGGCGCCCTCGGGAGCCTGCTCGATCGACGCGGCGATGGCGGGCAGCGCGCTCTCGTCACCGACGAACAGATGCCGGTCGGCGGCCGGGTCCGGGGCGTACGACCCGCCGGGGCCCAGGAACCGCACCGTGTCACCCGGCCGCGCGGCGGCGGCCCACGGCCCCGCCAGGCCCTCGTCGCCGTGCACGACGAAGTCGACGGTCATCTCCCCGGCTTCCCGGTCCCATTCGCGCACCGTGTACGTACGGCTCGTGGGCCACTGCTCACGCGGGAAGTCCTCGCGGACCCGGTCCATGTCGAACGGCTCGGGATAGCTGACGCCCTCGGGCGCGAACAGCAGCTTCACGTAGTGGTCGGTGAACTCGCCCGCGTCGAGCCCGGCCGGCCCCTCGCCGCCGAGAACCAGGCGCACCATGTGCGGGGTGATGCGCTGGGTGCGTATCACCCGCGCTTCGCGGACCTTCGGTGACTTGCGGGCCGGCTCTGCTGCCACGGCGGTCTCCCTTGACTGATACGGCCGCCCCGGACGGGCGGACGATGCTTAGGCTTACCTAACTTAACATCCCGCCGTCGTCCGTACCCCTCGGCGCCGTCACTTTCCGAGCACGGTGAGCAGCCGGTGCAGCGCGTTGTTCAGCCCCCATCGCGCCGCCAGCGCGTCCAGCGTCTCCGGGTCGAGCGGCTCGGAGGGCAGCGCCGGGTCGAAGTCCGGCAGGGGAACGTCCCCCGCGACCCGCACCACCGTCGGCGCGACCGCCACATAGTCCCTGGCCTCGTCCAGCCGCTTGCGCTGCGAAGGGGTCAGTCCCGAACGCGGATCGTCGACCGCCGCCATGATCCCCGCCAGATCACCGAACGCGTCGAGCAGCTTGGCCGCCGTCTTCTCCCCGATCCCGGGCACACCGGGCAGCCCGTCGCTCGGATCGCCGCGCAGCAGCGCCAGATCGACATAGCCGGAGCCGGTCACCCCGTACTTCTCGCGCAGCCACGCCTCGTCCGTCATCTGGAGCGATCCGACGCCCTTGAGCGGATACAGCACCCGTACACCGCGCGCGTCGTCCACCAGCTGGTAGAGGTCCCGGTCGCCGGTGACGATGTCGACCGGGCCGGACGCGGCGCCGGTGAGGGTGCCGATCACGTCGTCCGCCTCGTACCCCGCCACGCCGACGCGGGCGATCCCCAGCGCGTCCAGCACGGCCTCGATGATCGGCACCTGCGGCGCCAGGGTGTCCGGGGTCTCCTCCTCGTCCGGCCCTTCCGGTGTCTCCACGGCCACGCGGTGCGCCTTGTACGACGGGATCAGATCCACCCGCCACTGCGGGCGCCAGTCCGCGTCCCAGCAGGCCACGAGATCGTCCGGGTGGTGGTCCTGGACGAGCCGGGTGATGAAGTCGAGCAGGCCCCGGACCGCGTTGACCGGTGTGCCGTCGGGGGCGCGCACCGAGTCGGGGACCCCGAAATAGGCCCGGAAGTAGAGGGAAGCGGTGTCGAGGAGCATCAGGCGTCGCGTCACATCCCTGATGATGCCCCATCCCACCGACAGTGGCCGGAGAGCTGCCCCGGACCGCCGACCGTCCGCCTGTGACCTGCGCGGCGGCACTCCTGAGTGGTGTGGACCACATAAATGTTTGGTCCATGCAACGGAGGGCAGGCGCGCACCCGGAGCGAACCCGGGCGCGCTCTCTTCGGAGAACGCCGGCCGGCCGCACGGGCAGACCCCGTACCGCTCCACGGCCCGCCGGCGGGGGTGGCGGGCCGTTTCTCATTTCGACGGCGTGAGGTATATGTGTCCAGGCTGCAGGCGGAACACCTGTACAAGGTATTCGGCGCACGACCCGAAGAAGCGGTGAGGAAGCTCGAAAGCGGCACCGACCGCGACGAGTTGCGCGCCGACGGTACGACCGCAGCGGTGATCGATGCCTCGTTCTCCGTCGATCCCGGTCAGATATTCGTCGTGATGGGCCTCTCCGGATCCGGCAAGTCCACGCTGCTGCGCATGCTCAACGGACTGCTGGAGCCGACGGCCGGCCGGGTGCTCTTCGACGGCCAGGATCTGACCGCCCTGAGCGCGGCCGAGCTGCGCACCGTGCGCTCCACCAAGATCAGCATGGTGTTCCAGCACTTCGCGCTGTTCCCGCACCGCAGTGTGCTGGAGAACGCGGGATACGGCCTGGAGGTCCAGGGCGTCCCGCGCGCGGAGCGGGACAGACGGGCCAAGGAGGCCCTTGAGCTCGCGGGGCTGGCCGGCTGGGAGAAGGCCTGGCCCGACGAGCTCTCGGGCGGTATGCAGCAGCGGGTGGGCCTGGCCCGCGCGCTCGCCACCGACGCGGACCTGCTGCTCATGGACGAGTCGTTCAGCGCGCTCGACCCGCTGATCCGCCGTGACATGCAGGACCAGCTCCTGGAACTGCAGAAGCGGCTGAAGAAGACCATCGTCTTCATCACCCACGACCTCAACGAGGCCATGCGGCTCGGCGACCGGATCGCCGTGATGCGCGACGGCGAGATAGTCCAGCTCGGCACCGCCGAGGACATCCTCGTCACCCCGGCCAACGAATACGTCGCCTCCTTCACCCAGGACGTCGACCGCTCGCGCGTCCTGACCGCCGGGGCGATCATGGCGGACGCCGACACCGCCCATGGCAGCCGCACGGACGACGGCAAGGAACTGCGCACCGACAAGGACGTGCTCGCGGCGGCGCCCGCCACCGTCTCCGTGAGCACCCCGATCATCGAGCTGTTCACCCCCTGCTCGACCAGCCCGGTCCCCGTCGCCGTCACCGACGACGAGGGGCGGCTGGTCGGAGTCGTACCGCGCGCCCGGCTGCTGGCCGTACTCGGCGAGCCGATGACGCCGGCCGACGCACCCCCGGCCACGTCCGCGCCCGTCGCCGCCCCGGAGACGCTCCTCGTCGACAAGGAGGCGGCCAGTGCCTAGGCTCCCGCTCGGCGAGTGGGTCGACAGCGGAGTCGACTTCCTCCAGCGCCATCTCTCCTGGCTGTTCGACGCGATCAGCTCGGTCGTCACCGGCATGTACGACGCCGTGGACGCCGTGCTCAACGGCCCCGAACCGCTCCTCCTCGCCGGCATCCTCGCGGTGCTCGCCTGGTGGCTGCGCGGCCTGCTCGCGGCCGGCCTCGCCTTCGTCGGGTTCGCGCTCATCGACTCGATCGAGCTGTGGGAACTGGCGATGTCCACGCTCTCGCTGGTCCTCGTCGCGACGATCGTCATCCTGGTCATCGCGGTGCCGCTCGGCGTCTGGGCCTCGCGCTCGGCCACCGTCAGCGCCGTCATCCGGCCGGTGCTCGACTTCATGCAGACGATGCCCGCGATGGTCTATCTGATCCCCGGCATCATCTTCTTCGGCGTCGGCGTGGTCCCCGGCATCATCGCCACGATCATCTTCGCCCTGCCGCCCGGCGTCCGTATGACGGAACTGGGCATCCGGCAGGTCGACGCCGAACTGGTCGAGGCCGCCGAGGCGTTCGGCACCAGCCCGCGCAACACCCTGCTGCGCGTCCAGCTGCCCCTCGCGCTCCCGACGATCATGGCCGGTATCAACCAGGTGATCATGCTGGGTCTGTCGATGGTCGTCATCGCGGGCATGGTCGGCGGCGGCGGCCTCGGTGGCGCCGTCTACCGCGCCATCGGCAACGTCGACATCGGCCTCGGCTTCGAGGCGGGCGTCTCCATCGTCATCCTGGCGATGTACCTGGACCGGCTGACCGGCGCGCTGGGCCGGCAGGTCTCGCCGCTGGGCCGCCGCGCGCTGGCCAAGGCGCGGGCGGCGAGCGGTTCGCTCAAGGTCTGGGACCACCGTCCGCGTCCCTCGGTCGCCGTGGTCGGTGTGGTCGTCCTCGCGCTCGTCGCGGGTGGCATGAGCATCTTCGGCGGCGGCAAGAGCACGACCGTCGCGGGCGAGGGGGACGTCGGCCAGGGCAAGAAGATCAGCATGGGCTACATCCCCTGGGACGAGGGCATCGCGTCCACCTTCCTGTGGAAGGAGATGCTGGAGCGGCGCGGCTACGAGGTCGAGGCCACCCAGTACGAGGCCGGCGCGCTCTACACCGGCCAGGCGAACGGCCAGATCGACATCCAGACCGACTCCTGGCTGCCGACCACGCACGCCAACTACTGGGACAAGTACCAGGACAAGCTGGAGGACCTGGGCGCCTGGTACGACGAGACGTCCCTGGAGCTCTCCGTGCCCTCCTACGTGAAGGGCATCGACTCCCTCGCGGATCTCAAGGGCAGGGCGAGCCAGTTCAAGGGCCGGATCATCGGCATCGAGCCCAGCGCCGGCGAGATGGGCATCCTCAAGGACAAGGTCCTGAAGGAGTACGGCCTCGAAGGCGAGTACAAGGTCGTCGACGGCTCCACGCCCGGCATGCTGGCCGAGCTGAAGCGCGCGTACGAGAAGAAGGAACCGGTCGTCGTCACGCTCTGGTCCCCGCACTGGGCGTACAACACCTACGACCTGAAGAAGCTCAAGGACCCGAAGGGCACCTTCGGCGAGGGCGACGGCGTGCACACACTCGCGCGCAAGGGCTTCTCCGACGACAACCCCGGCGTCGCCAAGTGGCTCAAGAACTTCAAGATGACCGAGGACCAGCTCACCAGCCTCGAGGCGGGCATCCAGGGCGCCGGCAAGGGCAAGGAGCAGGAGGCCGTACGCGCCTGGCTGAAGGACAACCCCGGGCTGGCCGACAAGTGGACGCCGGTCTCCGGCGTCAGCAAGGGCGCGAACGGCAAGGACGAGCGCGAACGGCCCATCGAAGTCGCCTGGTTCCCCTGGGAGGAGGACATCGCGGCCACGTATCTGTGGAAGGCGGTGCTGGAGGAGCGCGGCTACAAGATGAACCTCAAGCAGTTCGAGGTCGGCCCGATGTACACGGCCCTGTCCCGAGGGCAGATCGACGTCCAGTTCGACGGCTGGCTGCCCAACACCCAGAAGAAGTACTGGGACAAGTACGGGGACAAACTCTCCGACCTCGGCGCCTGGTACGGGCCGACGTCACTGGAGATCGCCGTGCCGTCCTATGTGAAGGGCGTCGATTCGCTGGCGGACCTGAAGGGCCGTGAGGACGAGTTCAAGGGCCGGATCGTCGGTATCGAGCCCGGCACCGAGACCATGAACATCCTCAAGAACAAGGTCCTGCCGGGCTACGGCCTGGACGACTACAAGGTCGTCGACAGCTCCACGCCCGGCATGCTGGCCGAGCTGGAGCGCTCGTACGCGAAGAAGGAACCCGTCGCGGTCATGCTGTGGACCCCGCACTGGGCCTACAGCGAGTACGAGCTGACCAAGCTCAAGGACCCGCAGAAGGCCTTCGGCGAGGGTGACCAGATCCGCACCGTCGCCAACAAGGACTTCCCGGAGAACTACCCGCAGCTGACCAAGTGGTTCAAGAACTTCAAGCTCAGCGAGGAACAGCTCGCCGGACTGGAGAACGAGATCCAGAAGCTCGGCACGGGCCACGAGGAAGAAGCGGTGAAGATCTGGATGGACAAGAATCCGGGCATCGCCGACGAGATCGCTCCGCGGTGACGGAGAGTGCCGATGGCCGGTTCCGGCCGCCGCGAGGCGCCGGGACGAGGCGGGTGTCGCCAGTGGCGGCGCCCGCCTCGTCCGGCTTTTGTGGGCGACCCCCTGCCTCCGCGACGGCGCGCGCCGAGAGGGCCCGCGCCGCGGGGACGGAGGCCCCACCAGTGGTGGGACGGCCCCGTCGGTCGGAGGATGGAGATCTGTCGACCGGTCGTCGTCGTGCTCGCCGGGGCCGCCCGTTTCCACGGGGTTCACCGTGGCGCCGTCCACCCCGGGTGAGGCAGACCGCCTTTGCACGGCCGTCAACTCTGAGAAGATGACGATCCGGCCGGGAGGGAGCCCAGACATGGACGACAAGGAAGCGCTCAGGGTGGGCGCCGCCGTCCGCAGGCGGCGCAGGTCCCTCGGCCTCACACTGGCTGCCGTGGCCGACCGCAGCGGGCTTTCCGTACCGTTCCTCAGCCAGATCGAGAACGAACGCGCGCGCCCGAGCGCCCGCTCGCTGGAGCGGGTGGCCGACGCCCTGGAGACCACCATCCCCGTGCTGCACGCCGCGGCCGACTCCGCGCGCACCGTCGACGTCGTACGGGCCGACGGGGACGGGCCCGGCGTACGCAGGGTGGCCCGCGGCGGGCACCAGCTGCACGCCAAGGAGTACCGGGGCGAGCAGGACACCGGGCGCGAGTACCAGCACCGCAACGACGAGGTGATGTACATCGCCGACGGGTCGGTGGAGGTCGAGGCCGAAGGCCGCGCGTACCGGCTGGAGCGCGGCGACACGCTGTACCTCTCCGGAGGGGTCAGGCACCGCTGGCGCGCCACCGAGCCCGGCACCCGCATCCTGGTCGTCGCCGTCGCCGAACACATCGACGCGACGTTCGACACCCGGCGCTGAGAGCGGCCGGCCGTGACCGCCGCGCGCACCGGCGCCCGGACCGGCGTACGCCGGGTCGTCTCGCTGGTTCCCTCGCTCACCGAGGCCGTCGCGGCCACCGCGCCCGGACTCCTGGTCGGCGCGACCGACTGGTGCACCCGTCCCGCCGGCCTCGACGTCGTACGCGTCGGCGGCACCAAGAATCCGGACGTCGCCGCCGTCACCGCGCTGCGCCCCGACCTCGTGGTGGCCAACGAGGAGGAGAACCGCGAGCCGGATCTGGCCGCGCTGCGGGCGGCGGGTGTCGAGGTGCTGGTCACCGAGGTGCGCGACCTCGACCAGGCGTTCGCCGAGCTGGAGCGGATGCTCGTGACCGGCTGCGGGCTCACCGCGCCGCGATGGCTGGACGAGGCGCGGGAGTCCTGGGCGGCGGTGCCTCCTGCTTACGGAGGCGGGCGCAAGGCGGTCGTACCGATCTGGCGCAGGCCGTGGATGGTGCTCGGCGGCGACACCTTCGCGGGTGACCTGCTCGCCCGGCTCGGTGTGCACAACGTGTACGGCGACCTGGCCGAGCGCTATCCGCGCATCCCGCTGGACCGGCTGCGGGCATCCGGGGCGGACCTGGTCGTCCTGCCCGACGAGCCGTACCGCTTCACCGCCGACGACGGACCCGAGGCATTCCCCGGGATGCCGGCCGCGCTGGTCGACGGGCGCCACCTCACCTGGTACGGGCCGTCGCTGGTCCGGGCACCGGCGGCGCTGCGGGCAGCACTCCGCTGACCAGGCCGTGCGCGGTACGGGTCCAGGCGACCGCCCAGGCGGCCGTCAGCAGGACGAACAGCGCGAGTGACAGCCAGGCCAGGGCGACAAGTCCCGTGGCGTGGGCGAGACCGGCGGCGCCGGTCACACACGTACCTACGGGGAAGGTGAAGGCCCACCACGTCATCGAGAACGGCATCCCGCGCCGCGCCGCCCGCACGACCATCGCGACCGCCAGCGCGAGCCACAGCAGCGCGAAGCCCAGCACCGGGACGCCGTACAGCACGGCGAAGGCGTCCAGGGCCGGGACGTACGAGGCGGGCGGCGCGGACGCGGTGGAGGTGAGCGCGTCGGGAGCGGCAAGCGCGAGATGGCCGACGGCCGTCGTGGACTGCCCGAGCGGGCCGAGGACGAGGAAGAGCGCGGGCGTCAGCGCGAGGGGGAGCGGACCGTACGTCACCAGCCTGCCGAAGATCAGTGGCAGCAGGGTGAGCGTGGCGAGCAGGCTCATCCCGAACATGGCGTAACAGGCCAGCAGAAGCGCCTCGCGCCACTGACCGGCGGGCAGGTACGGGATCAGCCCCGGGCCGAGCGCCGCCGACACCATCGGCGCCACGACCGGCAGGAGCCACACCGGGGACGCGTCGCCGGGGCGCACCCGGTGGCGTACCACCATCAGGTACGGGACGGCCACCGCAGCCGCGAGGCCGACGAGCGTGCCCGCGGTGAAGAGGACGGCGTCCACGGTCACGGCCGCGCTCTCCCCGATCACGTGCCGGCCCACGGTGAGGGTGGCCCCGCCGACCGCGAGGAGCGCCATCGCCAGACATCCGTAGAAGGGTGCCGCCGAGGGATCGAGCAGATGGGCGCGCGCCTGGTCGCGGTGGTGGATCCAGTGGCCGGCGCGGGCCGTCAGCAGGAGGAGGAGCATCAGCGCCGACACCGCCCAGACGGTGACGCAGGCGGCACGCAGGACGGGGACGTCCATCGGGCTCGCGAGCCCCAGCGGCTCCATCGGCAGGGTCGCGCCCGCGCTCGCGACGATCGCGGTGCCCATGACGCTCGCGTACCAGTTGGGGCCGACATGGCGCAGGACCGCGAAGCGCGCGGGACGCGCGTGCGGGAGGGGCGCGGCGATCTCGCCGCTCGGAGCCGTGCGGGCGGCAGAAGCCGTGCGGTCGGTCGGAACGAGGGTGGCCATGGTCGCACCCTCGTCGCTCCGGGCCCTCCTCACCAGGCCCCTTGGCGCTATGAGGCCATAACCTGAATGTATGACTGACGAGCCCGCTGTGTCCCTCGCCCACCGGGTGCCCGAGCTCGGCGCGCTGGAGCTGCTGATCGCCGTCGCCCGGCACGGCAGCATGGGCGGGGCGGCCCGTGAGCTGGGCATCAGCCAGCCCGCGGCGAGCAGCCGGATACGGTCCGTCGAACGCCTGCTCGGCGTCAGTCTCTTCGACCGGTCGCCCAGCGGCTCCCGGCTCACCGGTGAGGGCGCCCTCGTCACCGACTGGGCGCGGCGGATCATGGAGGCGGCCGAGGCGTTCGACGCGGGCGCGCAGGCGCTGCGCGACCGGCGCGACTCACGACTGCGGGTCGCAGCGAGCATGACCATCGCCGAATATCTGCTGCCCGGCTGGCTCATCGCGCTGCGTGCCGCCAGGCCGGACACGGCCGTCTCGCTCCTCGCGGGCAACTCGGGCGCCGTGGCCGCACGGCTGCTCGGCGGCGAGGCGGACCTCGGCTTCGTGGAGGGCCTGGCCGTGCCCGCCGGTCTCGACGGCACGGTGATCGGCGGTGACCGGCTCGTGGTCGTGGTCGCGCCGACGCACGCCTGGGCACGCCGTACGGCCCTGACACCCGAGGAACTGGCCGCCGCACCGCTGATCCTCCGTGAGGAGGGCTCGGGCACGCGCCAGGTGCTCGACGCGGCGCTCGCCTCTTACGGAGGCCTCGCCACGCCGCTGCTGGAACTGTCCTCGACGACGGCGGTCAAGGCGTCGGTGGTGAGCGGCGCGGGGCCCTCGGTGCTCAGTGAGCTGGCCGTGGGGGAGGAACTGGCGTCGCGTCGGCTGACGGAGGTGGAGGTGTCCGGGGTGTCGCTGCGCCGCGACCTGCGGGCGGTCTGGCCGACGGGCCACCGCCCGAGCGGCCCGGCCCGCGAACTGCTGTCACTGACCCGCAGCGCCCTGGGGACGGGCCCGTCGACCGGGTGAACGCGCGAGGTCGACGCGCCCGTGCCTGGGGAGAGACCCGGCGCCTCCTTGTACGACGTCACGGGGGCCGGGCGGCCTCTGTGCGGCTTCGGGCACACCGTGGCGCTTGGCCGCGCGCGGGCGTGCCCACGTTGAGCCGCCCGAGCCGCCCGAGTCGGCGCGACCGGTCTCCGCTCGATCGGTGGCTCACGTGAAGGCGCCGGGCGGGCCGGGGCGCCTCGGAGCACGCCGTGCGGCGCTTGATGGCGCGCCGCGCCTCACGGTCGAGCCGGAGGTCGGCGCGCTTGCGCGCCGAGCCACCGGGGCGGCGAGGAGCCATGGTGGAGGCTGTCGCCGGCGACAGCCAACGGCAGCTCGCGCGCAACGAGAGCGGCCCTGGCCAGGGACGCCACCGAGGCCGCGAAGTCCGGCCGGTCGCCCGCCCTCGCCGAACGGGGCGTGCTGTCCGCGCTGGACTCGTGGGATGAGGGGCGTTCGGGTGAACGTCAACGGCCGCGGTGTGTACGGCAGCCGGATCAGTACGCCTCGGGGGCCGTTCCGCCGGGCCCGTCCGGGGGCCGGAGACGCCCGGCGGTCGGGGCCCACCGGGCTGTCCCGGCGCGGCGCGCTCAGGCCCGCCCAGCCCCCACGGGCGCCGGCCTCGGTGGTGAGGATGCCGAGACCAGCGCCGTCATCACGCGGATGTCCTCGCCCATCTCCGGATGCCACTGCACCCCCAGCACCCACCGCTCGTCCACCAGCTCCACCGCCTCCACCGTCCCGTCGCCCGCGTACGCCGAGACGATCAGGCCCCTGCCCAGGCGGTCCACCGCCTGGTGGTGGGAGGACGGGACGTCCGCCTCCTCCGGTACGGCGGTGCCGTACCGCGTGCCCGGCACCGGCTTCACCGGATGCTCGCCGAACACGCCGAGGGCCGCGGCCGTATGGCCGTCCAGATGCTGGATCAGCGTGCCGCCGAGTGCGACGTTCAGCAGCTGCATGCCCCGGCAGATCGCGAGCAGCGGCGTTCCGGACGCCAACGCGGCCTCGATGAGCGCCAGTTCCCAGTCGTCCCGCTCCCTGGCGGGCGGACCGGTACGGGGGTCCGGCTCGGCCCCGTACCGTACGGGCTCCACGTCCGGACCGCCCGAGACGACCAGCCCGTCGAGCCGGGCGACCACCGAGGCGGCGGTGGTCGGCTCGTCCGGCGGGAGCATGACGGCGACGCCGCCCGCGCGCTGGACGAGCCGGGGGTAGGCCATGGGCAGCAGGGCGGCGGGCAGGTCCCAGACGCCCCACCTGGCCGACGTCTCCAGATAGGTGCTGACGCCGATGAGCGGCTTCACTGAACGTTCCTCCGATGTGGTGCTGTGCGGCGGTGCTGTGGTGCGGCGGTGCGGTGGTGCTGTCGTACGGCGGTGCGTGCTCCCGGCTCAGTCCCTCTCCAGCTCGGCCTCGGCCTCCGCGAGCGCGGCGAACTCCTCCTCGGGCGCCGCGGCCACCAGCCGGTGCCTGCTGTAGAAGGCGAAGTAGGCCAGGGCCACGACGTAGACGCCGAGGGCGATGAACGCGGCGTCCTTGTCCACCAGGAACGTCGCCACCAGCGCCGACAGCGCCAGGACGAACGCTACGCCGGAGGTCAGCATGCCGCCCGGTGTCCGGTACGGACGGTGCAGACCGGGCTCGCGGCGCCGCAGGACCAGGTGCGACAGGGCCATCAGCGCGTAGGAGATGGTGGCGCCGAAGACCGCGACGTTCAGCATCCGGCCGCCGTTGCCGCTGCCCGCGGCCAGCGCGAAGCCGATCGCGCCGGGTATCAGCAGACCCAGGTACGGCGCCTTGCGGCTGCTGGTCAGCGAGAGGAAGCGCGGCAGATAGCCGGCGCGGGAGAGCGCGAAGAGCTGCCGGGAACCGGCGTAGATGAGTGAGAAGAAGGACGCGACCAGACCGGCGAGGCCCGCGTAGTTGACGAACCGGCTGAGCGCCGTGGGGTCACCGTCCCCCTGGAGCGCGACGACCAGCGGATTGCCCGCCTCCTGGACGGCGGCCGAGCCGCGGGCGCCCGTCGCGGCGAAGAACGTGATCAGGGCCAGCAGGACGAGGACGCCCATGGAGATCGACAGCGCCTTCGGCATCGAGCGCACCGGATCCTTGGCCTCCTCCGCGGCCAGCGGCACACCCTCGACGCCCAGGAAGAACCACATGCCGAACGGGAACGCGGCCCAGATGCCCAGCAGGCCGTACGGCAGCCACGAGTTGGACCCGAAGGCGTCCTCCTGGACGGGGATGTCGTTGAGACCGCCGCTGTCGAACTCGGTGAAGGCGCCCACGGCGAAGATCAGCAGCGCGGCGACGGCGATGGCCGTCACCACCAGGCTGAAGCGCAGCGCCTCGCCGACGCCCCAGAGGTGGATGCCGATGAAGACGGCGAAGCAGGCGAGATAGACCGGCCACCCCGCTTCCAGCCCGAAGAGGTTCAGCGACTCGATGTAGTCACCGATGAAGATGGAGATCGCGGCCGGCGCCAGGATGTACTCGATGAGGATGGCCGTGCCGGTCAGGAAGCCGCCCCAGGTGCCGAGCGCGCGGCGGGCGAAGCCGTAACCGCCGCCCGCCGTGGGCAGGATCGCGGACAGTTCGGCGAGCGAGAAGACGAGGCACGCGTACATCGCGCCCATCAGGAGCGTCGCGATGGCGAGCCCGCCGAAGCCGCCCTCGGCGAGTCCGAGGTTCCAGCCGGAGAAGTCCCCCGAGACGACGTACGCGACGCCGAGGCCGGTCAGCAGCAGCCAGCCCGCGCTGCCGCCCTTCAGCGCCCGGCGCCGCAGATAGGCCGCGTCGTCGGGGGAGCCGCCCTGCCCGGGACCGGCCGGACCCGGCGGATCGGCTGGTGGGATACGGGATTCCGTGCCTTCGGCCATGAGCCGCTCCTGCCTCGGGTAAAGGTGTGGGGCCACACCATTGCGGCCGGAAACGTCCGTGCGCAAGCCCTGTGCGTTAAGCGGCTGTTACGGGCGACCGGCACGGGCACGCCGGGGCGGGGGCGTGCCGGGGCTGCCGTGACGCGGAACGCCTCCCGCCCCGTTACCCGCTCTCAGGCCAGAAATCCCCGCAGCAGCGCCGCCGTGCCCCCGCAGTGCTCGCGCATCGCCTCGCGCGCCGCGTCCGCGTCGCCCGCCAGCACCGCCTCGACCAGTGCCGTGTGCTGCTGCTGGGAGTGCTCCAGGTTCCGCACCAGCAGCGGGATGCAGTCCAGCAGGTCGTTCACGGTCGCGCGCACCGACACGTACTGCTCGGTCAGCCGCGCCGAGCCCGACAGCTCCGCGAGTGTCAGATGCAGCAGCGTGTCGAGGCGTCGGTAGTCACCCAGCGGGGCGTCGTGCGTCGCCGCGAGCGCCGTACGCAGGCGGGACGCCTCCGGTCCGGACAGGCCGTGCGCCGCGCACAGCCCGGCCGCGCCCACCTCCAGCACCTCGCGGAACCGCAGCACGTCCTCGATGTCCACCCCGGAGACCCGGCGCCGCAGTTCCTCCTCGACCCCCTGCGGCGGGGTGTCGGGCCGGGGCAGTACGAACGTGCCGCCGTAGCGCCCCCGCCGGCTCTCCACCAGCCCCTGGTCGGTGAGGACCTTCAGCACCTCGCGCAGCGTGACCCGGCTGATCCGCAGCCGCTCCGCCAGATCCCGCTCGGCGGGCAGCCGTTCACCGCCCGCGACCAGACCGAGGCGCAGCACCTGCAGGATCTGCTCCAGGGCCTCCTCGAAACCGTTGCCCGCCCGCACGGGACGCAGGACGGGCGTCAGCCGGTCGGCCGGCTCACTCTGCCCCGCCGCATCCTTCTTCGCCACGTCGCCGTTTCCCCTTCCCAAGCAATGGTCTCCCGGAATACCTTAAGGTCCCCGGCTGGCCGATGGAGGAGTTGCCCCGTGGCAGACCGCACACCCCCACTCTCCGTCGAGGAGCTGCGCGCCCTGGTGGCGAGCGGCGAGATCGACACCGTGGTCCTGGCCTTCCCCGACATGCAGGGCAGACTCCAGGGCAAGCGGTTCGCCGCGCCGTTCTTCCTGGAGGACGTACTGGAACACGGCACGGAGGGCTGCAACTACCTCCTCGCCGTCGACGTCGAGCTGAACACCGTCGACGGCTACGCGATGTCCTCCTGGGACCACGGCTACGGCGACTTCGCCATGCACCCCGACCTCGCGACGCTGCGCCGTGTCCCCTGGAACGAGGGGACGGCGATGCTCATCGCGGACCTCGCCTGGAACGACGGCTCACCGGTCGTCGCCGCGCCCCGCCAGATCCTGCGCCGCCAGCTCGACCGGCTCGCCGAGCACGGCTACACCGCGCACGTCGGTACGGAACTCGAATTCATCGTCTTCAAGGACACCTTCGAGCAGGCGTGGGACAGCGGCTACCGCGGCCTCACCCCCGCCAACCAGTACAACATCGACTACTCCGTCCTCGGCACCGGCCGCATCGAGCCCCTGCTGCGCCGGATCCGCAACGACATGACCGCCGCCGGCCTGACCGTCGAGTCCGCCAAGGGCGAGTGCAATCCGGGCCAGCACGAGATCGTCTTCCGTTACGACGAGGCCCTGCTCACCTGCGACCAGCACGCCATCTACAAGACCGGCGCCAAGGAGATCGCCTCCCAGGAAGGCGTCTCGCTCACCTTCATGGCCAAGTACAACGAGCGCGAGGGCAATTCCTGCCACATCCATCTCTCGCTCCAGTCCGTCGACGAACCCGGCACGAACGTCATGGCGGGCGACGACGCCCACGGGATGTCACCCGTGATGCGCCACTTCCTGGCCGGACAGCTCGCCGCGCTGCGCGACTTCTCCGTCCTGTACGCGCCGAACATCAACTCCTACAAACGCTTCGCGCCCGGCTCCTTCGCCCCGACCGCCGTCGCGTGGGGCAACGACAACCGCACCTGCTCCCTGCGGGTCGTCGGCCACGGCCGTTCCATGCGCTTCGAGAACCGGCTGCCCGGCGGCGACGTCAACCCCCACCTGGCCGTCGCGGGCCTGGTCGCGGCGGGTCTCTACGGCATCGAGCACGAGCTCGAACTGCCCGAGGTCTGCACCGGGAACGCCTACACCTCCGAGTACGAGCAGGTCCCCACCACCCTGCGCGAGGCCGCCGACCTCTGGGAGCGCAGCCCGATCGCCAAGGCCGCCTTCGGGGACGAGGTCGTCGCGCACTACCTCAACCTCGCCCGGGTCGAGCTGGCCGCCTTCGACGCCGCCGTGACCGACTGGGAGCTGCGCCGCTCCTTCGAACGCATGTGAGGAAGCCAGACGTGCCCGACCAGCCCCACGCCCACCAGATCCTCAACCCGGCGACCGAGGAGGTCGTCGCCACCGTCCCGGCGACGAGCGAGGCCGAGGTCGGCGCGGCCGTCGTACGGGCCGCCACCGCCCAGCGCCGGTGGTCCGAGGCCGCCCCCGCCGACCGCGCACGGCTGCTGCGCCGGTTCGCCGCCACGGTCGACGGCTACCTCGAAGAACTCGCCCGGCTGGAGGTCCGGGAAGCGGGCCACACGCTGGGGAACGCCCGCTGGGAGGCGGGCAACGTCCGCGACCTCCTCGACTACGCGGCCGGGGGAGTGGAGCGCCTGACGGGACGTCAGATCCCCGTCGCCGGCGGCCTCGACATCACCCTCCTCGAACCGCTCGGCGTCGTCGGGGTCATCGCCCCCTGGAACTTCCCCATGCCCATCGCCGCCTGGGGCACCGCACCGGCCCTGGCGGCGGGCAACGCCGTACTTCTCAAGCCCGCCGAGACCACCCCGCTGACCGCGCTGCGGCTGGCCGAACTCGCCCTGGAGGCGGGCCTTCCCGAGCATCTGTTCCAGGTGCTGCCGGGCGCGGGGGACGTCACGGGCCAGGCCCTGGTCGACCACCCCGGCGTCGCCAAGATCGTCTTCACCGGCTCCACGCGGGTGGGCAAGGAGATCATGGCCAGGGGCGCGCGGCGGACGAAGCGCGTGACCCTCGAACTCGGCGGCAAGAGCCCCAACATCGTCTTCGCCGACGCCGACGTCGAACGGGCCGCCGCCGAGGCGCCGATGGCCTACCTCGACAACGCCGGACAGGACTGCTGCGCCCGTACCCGCATCCTCGTCCAGCGCACCGCGTACGACCGGTTCCTCGAACTCCTCGCCCCCGCGGTGCGGTCGGTCGTCGTCGGCGACCCCTCGGACGACAGGACCCAGATGGGCCCGCTCATCTCACGCGCCCAACTGGAGCGCGTGCGCGGGTACGTCCCCGAGGACCGGGCGGCCGTACGGGGCAGCGCCCCCGACGGCCCCGGCTTCTGGTTCCCGCCGACCGTCCTCACCGACGTCGCCGCCGACGACCCGGCCGTGACCGACGAGATCTTCGGCCCGGTCGCCGTCGTGATCCCCTTCGACGACGAGGCGGACGCGATCCGCCTCGCCAACGACACCGAGTACGGCCTCTCCGGCTCCCTGTGGACCCGCGACCTCGGCCGCGCGCTGCGCGTCTCGCGCGCCGTCGCCGCCGGCAACCTGTCCGTCAACTCCCACAGCAGCGTGCGCTACTCGACCCCCTTCGGCGGCTACAAGCAGTCCGGCGTCGGGCGGGAGCTGGGCCCCGACGCCCTCACCGCGTTCACCGAGACCAAGAACATCTTCATCAGTACGGAGGCCTGACCCATGCCCGACGAGATCAACCAGAGCGCCGAGGCGTCCGTCTGCCGCCGGCTGGTCGGCCGCACCGCCGTCGTCACCGGCGCGGGCAGCGGCATCGGTCTCGCCACCGCGCGCCGGCTCGCCTCCGAAGGCGCGAACGTCGTCTGCGGCGACATCGACCAGACGGCGGGCAAGGCGGTGGCCGACGAGGTGGGCGGCGTCCACGTACGGGTCGACGTCACCGACGCCGAACAGGTCGACGGCCTCTTCAAGAAGGCCTTCGACACCTACGGCAGCATCGACATCGCCTTCAACAACGCGGGCATCTCACCCCCGGAGGACGACTCGATCCTCACCACCGGCATCGACGCCTGGCGCCGGGTCCAGGAGGTCAACCTCACCTCCGTGTACCTCTGCTGCAAGGCCGTCATCCCCTACATGCGGCAGCAGCGGCGCGGCTCGATCATCAACACCGCGTCCTTCGTCGCGACCATGGGCGCGGCCACCAGCCAGATCTCGTACACCGCCTCCAAAGGAGGCGTGCTCGCGATGTCACGCGAACTGGGCGTCCAGTTCGCCCGCGAGGGCATCCGCGTCAACGCGCTCTGCCCGGGCCCGGTCAACACCCCCCTGCTGCGCGAACTGTTCGCGAGCGACCCCGAGCGCGCGGCACGGCGGCTCGTGCACATCCCCGGCGGCCGTTTCGCCGAGGCGGAGGAGATCGCCGCGGCGGTCGCCTTCCTCGCCAGCGACGACGCGTCGTTCGTCAACGCGACGGACTTCATGGTGGACGGCGGCATCGGAGGGGCGTACGTGACACCGCTGTAGGGCCTGTCCACGGAAGGGCAACTCAAGTGCGGGTATCCGGCGTACGGCCCTTAGGGTGACGGGATGAGCATGACGACGCCGCCCGGCTGGTACGCGGATCCGGGTGTGCCCGGGAGTGAGCGTTGGTGGGACGGGAACGGGTGGACCGCGCACACCCGGCCGCTCGGTGGGGCCGTCCCGTATCAGCAGGGTGGTCAACAGGACTCCCGGCAGCCGCGGTCGGCGCGTCGTGGGCGGGGTGTGGTGCTCGGTGGCGTCGCCGCCGGGCTCGTGCTCGTCGCCACGGTCGTCGCCGGGATCACGCTGTTCGGCGACGACGGCACGAAGACCGTGCCCCGGTCCGCGCCGACCACCGGTGAGCCCGCGCCCGGGCCGACGGACGGCGGCGACGGGACTCCCACCGCCGAGCCGAGCGCCGACCCCACCGTGCTCGTCGACCAGCTCAACGGCATCACCCTGCCCATCCCCGACGACTGGGAGAAGTCGGACAGCTCCGTCGACCGCGCGGTCACCATGACGACGGTGGCGGACCGCGAGTGCCCCGGCGAGACGAACCGGTACTGCCGGTACGGCCGGGTCATGTCCTCCACCGCGACCCAGACCGACGCGGCCGGTCCCGAAGCCCTCGCCAAGGAGGACATCGAGGACGCGTCCGACGCCCTGTACGACGAGGACTCCATCGGCAACTCCTTCTACGGAGGTGTCACCTCGCACACGGTCGTCCGGTCCGGGGAGGTCACCGTCGCCGGACGCACCGGGTATCTCGTGCGCTGGAAGGTCGAGACGGGTTCGGGGCCCGGCGGTTACGTCCAGTCGCTGGCCTTCCCCTCGACCATCGGCGCCGAATCACTGATCGTCGTCCGGTTCGCCTTCGACGCCGGACCCAAGGGCCCGCCGCTCGCCGGTATGGACACGATCACGAAGGGCATCCGGGCGATCGGTGACACGACGGGCGGCGTCGGCAGCTCCATCGGCCCCTCCTGACCACCCGGTCGCGCTTCCCGGACGGGCCTCAGAGGTAGGTACGGCCCTCGCCCCGGTACGTCGGCACCGTCGCCGTCACCCGGTCGCCCTCGACCAGCAGCAACTCGTCGAAGCGCTCGCACAGTTCGCCGGCCTTGGCGTGCCGGAACCACACCCGGTCGCCGATGAGCAGATCGTCGGCGGCGGACCCCAGCAGCGGGGTCTGCACCTCCCCGGCGCCCTCCTGCGCGTCGTAGCGCAGCCCCTCCGGCAGATACGGCTCCGGCAGCCGGTCCCGGCCCGCCGCGCCCGACGCCGGATAGCCGCCGCCGAGGACGGTCACCACGCCCACACCCGGCCTGCGCACCACCGGCTGCGCGAACAGCGCCGCCGGACGGCCCCTGAACGACGTGTAGTTGTCGAACAACCGCGGCACGTACAGCCCCGAACCGGCGGCGATCTCCGTCACCGAGTCCTCGGCCGCCGTGTGCTGCACACTGCCCGTGCCGCCGCCGTTGACGAACTCCAGCTCCGGCGCCACCAGCCGCACCGCGCGCACCACGGCCCGGCGCCGCTCGGCGAGCTCCGCGCGCGCGGCCGACTGCATCAGCCGCACCGCGCGCGAGCGCAGCGGCCGGCCCGCGACCGAGTCCCCGACACCCGCCACATGCCCCTCGTACGCCATCAGCCCCACCAGCCGGAAACCGGGCCTGCGGGCGATCGACCGGGCCAGCTCGGCCAGTTGCGCCGGCTCGCGCAGCGGTGAGCGCCTGGCACCGATCCGTACCAGGCCGCCGAACAACTGGAACGCGGTGTCCAGCTCCAGGCAGACCCGGATCTCCTCCGTGCCGCCCGCCCGCGCGAGATCGACGAGATCCAGCTGAGCCGGATCGTCGACCATCACCGTCACGGCCGCCGCCAGTTTCGGGTCGGCGGCGAGTTCGGCGAACGCCCCCCGGTCCACCGACGGATAGGCGAGCAGCACGTCCTCGAAACCGGCACGCGCCAGCCACAACGACTCGGCCAGGGTGAACGACATGACGCCCGCGAAGCCGTCGCGCGCCAGGACCCGTTCCAGCAGCGCGCGGCAGCGCACCGATTTGCTCGCGACCCTGATCGGTTTGCCCGCGGCCCTGCGGACGAGATCATCCGCGTTGGCGTCGAACGCGTCGAGGTCGACCACGGCGAGCGGGGCGTCGAGATGTGCGGTGGCCCGGTCGTACCGGGCCCGGTCGGTGGCGCGGGGAGTCATCGTCCGAGCTTGCCAGACGGGCTTACCCGACGGTAGGGGGATGTTCTGGTCAGATCCGCCCCGACCTGCGGACCTGTTCCCGCGCGGTGCTCCCCAGCCCGTAGAGTGACGCCCACGCGGCGACGAACGGGCCTGCCCCGGACGGCGATCCGGCGTGGACAA
>NZ_JAAPBF010000050.1 GCF_022695985.1 Streptomyces sp. NP-1717
GTGGGCTGCGGTCGCCCATGGTGCCGTACGCCGCCCCGCGCACGGACACGCCCTACGACCGGACCGCCGCCCCCCGGGGAGCCAGCACCAGGTCGATGTCGACCGACAGCGCCCCGCCCAGGTACGCCGCCGGGTGGGCGTGCGGCGCGTAACCCGTGGCCGAGCCCGCCAGGACGTACTCACCGGCGGACGGTGCCGTGAGCGCGTACCGGCCCTCGTCGTCCGCCGTGGTGAGACCGGCCTGACGGCCGCGAGCGTCGACGAGCGTGACGTTCGCCCGTGGGACGGGCGCGCCCTCGGTGTCCAGCACCCGGCCGCGGAAGCCCCGGTCGCCGGTCTGGGCGGGCACGTCGTTCTCACTGCTGGCCAGCAACTCGGTCCGGGGCGACGCCTTGTGGGACGGCAGGAACGCCGCCAGCGCGAGACCGCCGAGCACGGCGGCCGTGGCGATCATGAACGAGATGCGGAAGCCGTGCAGGCTGGGCACCGCCGTGGGACCCGTGCCGATCGCCGTACGCGCCAGCACCATGCCGATGACGGCGCTGGACACCGACGTACCGATCGACCGGGCCAGGGTGTTCAGCCCGTTGGCGGCGCCGGTCTCCTTCGGGTCGACGGCCCCGACGATCAGGGCGGGCAGCGAGGAGTACGCCAGCCCGATGCCCGCGCCGAGGACCACCGAGATGACGACGGTCTGCCAGGCGGCGCTCATCATGACCAGCCCGGCGCCGTAACCGACCGCGATGACCGCCATGCCGATCATCAACGAGACCTTGGGGCCGCGCCGCGCGGATATCCGGGCGTAGACCGGGGCCACGAACATCATCGTCAGACCGAGCGGGGCGACGCACAGACCCGCGACGACCATCGACTGGCCGAGGCCGTAACCGGTCGACGTGGGGAGCTGAAGCAGCTGCGGCAGGATCAGCGACACCGCGTAGAACGCGACGCCGACCATCACCGAGACGAGGTTGGTCAGCAGCACCTCGCGGCGCGCGCTCGTACGGAGGTCGACGAGCGGTGCCTTGAGACGCAGCTCCATGGCGCCCCACAGCCCGAGGACCACGGCGGCCACCGCGAACAGACCCAGCGTCGTGGACGACGTCCAGCCCCAGGCGCTGCCCTTGGTGATCGGCAGCAGCAGGGCGACGAGACCGGCGGAGAGGCCGAGCGCGCCGAACCAGTCGAACCGGCCACCCGCCCGCACCGAGCTCTCCGGCACCACCAGGACCGTCAGCACCATCGACAGCACGCCCAGTCCGGCGGCGCCGAAGAACAGGGTGTGCCAGTCGGCGTGCTGCGCGACCAGCGCGGCGCCGGGCAGGGCGAGTCCGCCGCCGACCCCGATCGACGAACTCATCAGGGCCATCGCCGAGCCGAGCTTTTCGCGGGGCAGCTCGTCGCGCATGATGCCGATGCCAAGGGGTATCGCGCCCATCGCGAAGCCCTGGAGGGCGCGGCCGGCGATCATCACCGTCAGATCGTCGGTGAACGCGCAGATCAGCGAGCCGACGACCATGACGGCGAGGCTCGCGAGCAGCATCCGGCGCTTGCCGTACAGATCGCCGAGCCGCCCCATGATCGGGGTGGACACCGCGCCGGCGAGAAGCGTCGCCGTGATGACCCACGTCGCGTTGTCGGGCGAGGTGCGCAGCAGCGCCGGCAGGTCCTTGATGATCGGGACGAGCAGGGTCTGCATGACGGCGACGGTGATGCCGGCGAACGCGAGTACCGGGACGACGCCGCCGGTCCCCCGCTTACGCGGAACGGCCCCGGGGACGGGGCCGGATCCGGCGTACTGGTCGGGCGTCGCTTGCGGCATAGGTGAAGCCTCCGGGCAGGGGAAGGGTGGGCCGGGCAGTCGTATGGATGAAGGCTGAACGCTTGCGGGCGCCCCGGTATTCCGCGCGGCGCGGGCGGATCGGCGCCCGGGGTCCGGCGAAGCGGCGCCCGTGGTCTGCTCGCGTTGAAGCCGGACAGGCCCTAGGCCGCGGGCCCGGTGTTCCGTACATCGATATCCCGATGTACGGGGCAGGGGGCGGGCTGCGACCATGACGGCCATGGCCCACGTCCCGGCAGTCTCCGAAACCGAAAACGGCCGCGAGCCCGAATCCGGCCCCGGCACCGAGAACGCCGGCGCCGCGCGGTCGACCCGTACCTGGGCCGTCATCGCCGCCGCGTGCGCCGGGCAGTTCCTCGTCGTCCTCGACGTCTCGGTGGTCAACGTCGCCCTGCCGTCGATGCGTACCGACCTCGGCCTCAGCACCATCGGCCTCCAGTGGGTCCTCAACGCCTACACGATCGCGTTCGCCGGGTTCATGCTCCTCGGCGGCCGGGCCGCCGACATCTTCGGCCGCAAGCGGATGTTCCTCGCCGGGCTCGGCGTCTTCACCGCCGCGTCCCTGGCCGGCGGTCTCGCGCAGGAGGGCTGGCAACTGCTCGCCGCCCGTGGTGTACAGGGCCTCGGCGCGGCCGTACTGGCCCCCGCGACGCTCACCATCCTGACCGCAGCCGTCCCCGCCGGACCGGCGCGGACGCGGGCCATAGCCACCTGGGCGGCGGTCGGCGCGGGCGGCGGCGCGGCGGGCGGGCTCGTCGGCGGCGTACTGACCGACGCGCTGTCCTGGCGCTGGGTGCTGCTGATCAACGTGCCCACCGGGGCGCTGGTCCTGGCCGCCGCCGTGCTGTGGCTGACGGAGGGCCGGGCGAAGGAGGCGCGGCGCCGGCTGGACCTGCCCGGCGCCGTCCTGGTCACCGGAGGTCTCGCCGTCGTCGCGTACGGCATCGTGCAGACCGAGGAGGCGGGCTGGACGGCCGCGGCGACCCTTGTGCCGCTCCTTGGCGGACTGCTGCTGCTCGCCGCGTTCCTGCTGGTCGAGGCGCGCACCAAGCAGCCGCTGATGCCGCTGAGACTCTTCCGCGTACGGGCGGTCTCGGGCGCCAACGCGGGGATGATGGTGACCGGTTCGGCGTCGTTCGCGATGTGGTTCTTCATGACGGTCTACGCCCAGAACGTCCTCGGCTACACGCCTCTCCAGGCGGGCCTCGCGCTCATACCGAGTTCGCTGAGCGTGGTACTCGGCTCCAAGCTGGCGCCCGTGCTGATGCGGCTGATCGGTGCCCGCCACGTCGCGGTCCTCGGCGCGCTCGTGGGGGCGGCCGGATTCGGCTGGCAGTCGGCGATGACCGCCGACGGCACCTTCCTGAAGACGATCCTGGGACCCGGCATCCTGATGATGGCGGGCGCCGGACTGGCCATGACACCGCTCGCCGCCCTCGCGACGGCGAGCGCGGCACCCGGCGAAGCCGGTCTCGTCTCCGGCCTCGTGAACACCTCGCGGACCATGGGCGGGGCCATCGGCCTCTCGGTCCTCTCGACGGTCGCGGCGGCCCGTACGTCCCACGGGACGGGCCCGGTGGCGCTCACCGAGGGGTACGCGCTGGCGTTCAGGACCGGGACGGGACTGCTGGTCGTGGCGGCGCTGCTGATGTTCTTCTGGCTGCCGCGCCAGTCCGACACGTAACAGAGCACGCCTGGCGGCGGTGCGCGGCCCGGTCCCTCAGAGCCAGCCCTGCTGCCGGGCGGCCCGTACCGCCTCCACGCGGTTACGGGTCCGGGTCTTGCCGATCGCCGACGAGAGATAGTTCCGCACGGTCGACTCCGACAGATGCAGTTTCGCCGCAATGTCCGCGACGGTCGCCCCGTCCACGGAGGCGTTCAGCGCGTCGCACTCGCGCGCGGTCAGCGGGCTCGGACCCGCGCTCAGCGCGGCGGCGGCCAGCACCGGGTCGACCACCGTCTCCCCGCCGAGCACCCGCCGGATGGCCTCGGCCAGCTCCTCCACCGGCCCGTCCTTGACCAGGAAACCCGCGGCCCCCGCCTCCATCGCCCGGCGCAGATAGCCGGGCCTGCCGAAGGTGGTGAGGATCAGCACCCGGCAGTCGGGGACCTCCTCGCGCAGGTCGGCGGCGGCGTCGAGACCGCTGCGGCCGGGCAGTTCGATGTCGAGCAGCGCCACGTCGGGACGAGCCGTCAGAGCGGTGGAGACGATCGTGTCCCCGGTGGACACCTGGGCGACCACCTCCATGTCCCTCTCCATACCGAGGAGCAGCGCGAGGGCGCCGCGCATCATGTTCTGGTCCTCGGCGAGAAGGACTCTGATCATGCCGGTCGCTCCGATTCCGTCGGTGAAGCCGTCTCCGCGGGCCGCGTGTCCGCCGTGGGATCGACCGGGAGTACGGCGGTCACCCGGAAGCCGCGTCCCGCCGGACCGGCAGGTCCCGTTTCGAGCGAACCGCCCGCCACGGCCAGCCGCTCGGTGAGACCCGTCAGGCCCGTACCCCGGTAACCCGGTGCCGTTCCCGTATCCGCGCCCACGTCGTCGGCCGGTCCAGAGCGTACGCCGCGACCGTCGTCCGCGATCACCAGCCGGACCCGCTCCGGCGCGCCGTCCACCGTGATCTCGCAGCGGGTCGCCCCGCTGTGCCGTACGGCGTTGGTGACCGCCTCCCGTACGACCCAGCCGAGCAGCGCCTCCGTACGCGGTCCCAGCGGCGGCCCCGACTGCCGTACGACCGGCTCGATCCCGGCGGCCGTCAGCGCGGAGCGCGCCCGGTCCAGCTCGGTCGTCAGGCGGGCGTCGCGGTAGCCGGTGACGGCCTCGCGGATCTCGGTCAGCGCCTGTCGGCCGACGGACTCGATGTCCGTGATCTGCGCCAGCGCGGCGTCCATGTCGCGCGGCGCGAGCCTGCGCGCGGCCTCGGACTTCACCACGATCACGGACAGGGTGTGGCCGAGCAGGTCGTGCAGGTCGCGCGAGAAGCGCAGCCGCTCCTCCTCGACCGCCGAACGCGCCAGCTCCTGCCGGGTCGCGCGCAGCTCCACCACCGTCTCGGACAGGGCCAGGATCGCGGCGGTGACCAGCATCGAGATGACCGTGCCGTACGCGATGGTGACCGCGCCCCACCCGTCGTGGACTGCCGCGATGACCGCGACCGTCACCGCCAGCGGCCCGCCGACCAGAACGAGATACCGGCCACGCAGCACGGTGCCGCAGGCGAGCCCGAACAGCGGGAAGAACAGCAGCCAGCTGCCGCCGTAGGTACCGCCGAGGCCGAACGTCATCACGGCCATCCCGGCCAGCGCCCACCAGGTGCTCCGGCTGTGCCGTGCCGACGGGTGGAAGGCCCGGAACACCACATTGATGTAGAGGGAGTTGAAGACCAGCAGCCCGATGGCGCCGAACCAGGGGTTGGGGGTCTCGCCCTGGACGATGTTGGAGAAGGAGCCGAGGCCCAGCAACAGCCACGGCAGCATCGCGAAGCCCGGGATCGACTCCGGCCGCAGCCCGCGCCGGGTCCTCGGCTCCCGCTGCTGGGCCCTCACCGGCTCGCGCCGGGTCTCCGTCGCCGCGTCGCTCATGCCGTCCTCGCAGACTTTCGGTAGGACATCACAGCGTACGAACCGGACACCGCCAGCCAGCCGAGGAGTACGGCGACCGCCGTCGGGCCGGGGGCGTGCCCGGCGGTGGTGGCCCAGCCGAGTTCGGCGAAGCCGTGGGCGGGCGTGTACTCGGCGACGGTGCGCAGCCAGCCGGGGAACGCCTCGATCGGGAACCAGAGCCCGCCGAGCACGGCCAGACCCATCAGGGCGCCCACGTTGACCACTCCGGCGGTCTGCGCGGAGAGCCGGTAGCCGTTGCCGATCCCGAAGAGCGTGAACGGCAGCGTGCCCACCCACAGCAGCAGGACCAGCACGGCCCACTGCCAGGCGTCGAGCCGTACCCCGTTGGACACCGCGCCGGCCGTGAGGACCGCCAGGATCGCGGGCAGGACAGTCACCGTGCTGGTGACGGCACGGCCGAGTACGACCTGACGGGGCCGCATGGGGGTGATGCGCAACTGGCGCAGCCAGCCGAGCGAACGGTCCTCGGCTATGCCCGTGCCGACGCTGACGGCGGCGCCGAGCGCGCCGTAGGCGGCCATGCCGACCATCGCGGTCGTCTTCCATCCGGCGGCGCCGTCGTCGTCGGGGCCGAGGTTGGTGAACAGCAGATACATCAGTACGGGCATCCCGGCGCCGAAGATCACGAATCCCGGGTCGCGCAGGGTGCGCCGCATTTCGAGCAGGACGTAGCCGACCATCACACCGTCTCCTTCGCCGTCGTCGGCCCGGCACCGGTGAGCGCGAGGAACGCGTCCTCCAGCGTGGCGTGGGCGACCTCCAGGCCCTTGACCCGGCCGAGGGCGGCGAGCGCGACGACGGTCGCGTCGGAGTCGTCCGTACGCAGCCGGGCTCGGTCGCCCCGTACCTCCACCGAGACGACACCCGGCAGCGTGCCGAGCCCTTCCGTGCCGCGTCCCGCGAGATCGAAGGCGACGAGGTGGCCGCCGACCGCGCGTTTGATCCGCTCGCCGCTGCCGTCGGCGACGATCCGGCCGTGGTCGATGACGACGATCCGGTCGGCGTTGTCGTCGGCCTCCTCCATGTAGTGCGTGGAGAACAGGACGGTGTTGCCCCGGCGGGCGTAGGCCCGCATGGACGCCCAGAACGCGCGCCTGGCCTCCACGTCCAGGGCCGCCGTCGGCTCGTCGAGGACGATCAGCCCGGGGCTGCCGGCGAGGGCGATCGCGAAGCGGACGCGCTGCCACTGGCCGCCGGAGAGCTTGTCGACGCGGCGCCCGGCGAGTCCGGTGAGCCCGGCGAGCTCCAGGGCCTCGGCGAGAGGCAGCGGGCGCGGGTAGGTGCTCGCGACGAACGACACGAGTTCGCGCACCGTCGTACGGCGGATCGGCCCGCCCTCCTGGAGCATCGCGCCGACCCGCCCCGAGGTCACCGCGCGCTCGGGGGTGTCGCCGAAGAGCCGGACGCGGCCGGTGTCGGGCTCGTCGAGGCCGAGCAGCAGGCCGATGGTGGTGGACTTGCCCGCGCCGTTGCGTCCGAGGAGGGCGATGGTCTCGCCGCGTGCGATGTCCAGGTCGACGCCGTCCACCGCGCGTACGGCGCCGAAGGACTTCGTCACTCCCTCGACGCGTACGGCGGGCGCGATCGGGGGGCGTGTGGCGGGTGTCGCCGGTGCCGGTGGCTGTGTCATGCCGACGACGTTACGGAGAGCGCGCGGACACCGGCAGATACGTGTGTCCGGAGTCGGCCGGGACAAATGTCCTGCCCTCACGCCGTGTTGGCCCGGCTGTGTCCCCCAGGGCCTGTCTTCAAAGTCCCGCCTGGCCGGCGACGCCCGCCGCACGGCACCTCGCCGCGTTGTCGGACTCGGCCGAGTACGCCCGGTACGACCCCGATCCTCCGCCTTGCGCTACACCGCACCAGCCGCCGCCAGCCTCGCCCTTCGGGCGGACGGCGCTACTTTGAAGACAGGCCCTCGAGCGGTGTTCGCCCCCGACCCCGGACGGACCCGGACGGACTTGTGGGTCCGTCCGGGTCCGTCCGGCGACCGGGGACGGACTCAGGCCGTCTCGGTGTTCTCCCCGGGACGGCGGTGGCGCCCGTGGGCCGACGACTGCGAGTCGTCGGTGGCGGCGGCCCCGCCCCGGTGTTTTCCGTGGCCGGTTTCGTCCCGGTCGCCGGCCGCCTGGTGCGGACGGTCCTGGGCCGTGTCTGTTCGGCTTTCGGACATGTGGGAAGTCACTCCGTCAAATCGCTGCATCGCTGCTGTCGCTGCTGGCACACGGGGGCCGGCCGTCCCCGTACCGACCGACCGGACCCGCGGCAAAATACTAACCAGCCCTATCCGGCGGCCGTACGCCCGGTGAGCGGTGCCTGTTGCAGCGGAACCGGCTTGTAAGCGAGGCGAGTTGGCCGGCGCTCGGACCCGTCGCCACCGGCGGCTTCCGGTTGTGCGGGTTCTGTGGCCGATTCGGGCCGTACGCCCGGCGTCACCCCGTGCCAGGTGTCCGGCGGTACGTCCCGCGGGGCCTCGCGCGGCACCTCAAGCCGGGCCACCCCGCAGGGCATCGTGCCCGTGACGTACGGAAGTTGGAGCACCCCCTCCCGCGACCACAGCCCCGCCCCGGCCAACCAGCCCTCCGGGGGTGGCTGTTGGTGGAGCCGCCGGGCGGACGGCCGCCAGGTCCCCACCCAGGTACCGGCCGGCCCGTCGATCCGCATCGCGACCGCGCAGCTCTCCGGCATCAGCACCTGCCCCGGCTGGGCGGCGAACGGAGTGACGACGTGACCGGCCGGGCGCAGACACTCCGGGAAGCGCACCGGCCGGGCGCTGCCCAGTACACCCCAGCCGAGCAGGTCCCGGCCCGGCGCGTCCGAACGGATCAGCAGCAGACCGCTGTCGGCGTCGGCCAGCAGCAGCCGGTCGTTGCTGCCCTCCGCGAGCTGGAGCAGCGGGCTGACCTCGCCGCGCCGTTCCAGATCGACGGCCACCGCCTTGACCACCCCGTCCAGTTCACGGTCGAGGGCGAGCAGCCGCCCCGTACGGTCGAGCCAGACGCCGCCCGTGCAGCGCCCGCGCAGGGTCGCGACCGGTTCCGGGCCGAAGGCGCCGCCCGCCACCAGCCAGAGCGTCGTGCCGTGTTCGCCGGGCGCCAGCGCGTAGGCGCTCGTGCCGTCGGGCGACGGCGGCAGCAGGGTCAGCTCCGGGCACTCGACCGCGCCGAGCGGCAGCTCGCCCGTCCCCGGCCCGGTCGGATAGAGCAGCGAGAACGCCTGCCGGTCCGCCACCCGCCGGTGGATCAGCACCCGCCCGTCGGCCAGCGGCAGGACACCGGTGTCGGGCTCCTCGGGCTGGTCGAGGGGGAGCGGTACGGCGTACGGCTCCGGCCCGTCGAGCGTCCACCGCTCGGGGAACCACGCGGCCCCGGCGCCCTGCCCTTCCTCCGCGTCCCGCCCCTGTTCCCGGGCGTCGGGGGAAGGCGAGCCGGCGCCGCCGTTCGTACCGAGGGTCAGCCGCGCCGCGTACGAACCGTCCGCCGCGATCGCGATCCCGGCGCGCCGGACGGCCCCGTCCGACGCGCCAATTTCCACGCTCTCCATGACACAGGCTGTCATCGCTCCGTCACCTCCGGCGACGACGCTAGGTTCGCACTCGCTGCCGAACAACACCGGCCCACCCGCTTCACACATAAGGGTGGCCGGTCCGGGGTTCGGCTGAGGGGGAGGGGGCGGTTGTGCTGACCGGGGCGGACGTGGCTAAAGTAAGGCATCCCTAAGTAAGACCCTTGGAGCACTGATGTCCGTTAGACGTCGCGGCACGGCCGCGCTGGTGGCCCTCGCCGCCGCCCTCTCCCTCGCGGCCTGCGGAAGCGACGGAGGGTCGGACGAGAAGTCGTCCCCCGGCGCCGGAGCGGACAAGAAGGCCGTCGCGCAGGGCGGCGAGGACTTCGCGGAGGCGGCGGCGAAGACGGCGGGCTACGGCACCGACGCCAAGCCGGGCGAGTTCCCCCGTACCGTCACCCACGCCATGGGCGAGACCGTCCTCGACGCGCGGCCGGAGCGTGTCATCGTGCTCGACGTCGGCGAGTTCGACAACGTCGTCTCGCTCGGTGTCGAACCGGTCGGCTACGCGCCCACCGAGGGCGACGAGGGCATACCCGAGTACCTGAAGAAGGGGGCGGGCAGCCCGAGGAACGTAGGCACCATCAACGGCCTCAACCTGGAGTCGATCGCGGCCCTCAAGCCCGACCTCATCCTCGGCAGCCAGCTCCGTGCCGCCGACAAGTACGACGAGCTGTCGAAGATCGCCCCCACCGTGTTCGCCATCCGCCCCGGCTTCACCTGGAAGGAGAACTTCCGGCTCAACGCGGCGGCGCTCGACCGGAGCGCGGCGGCCGAGAAGGCGCTCGGCGCGTACGACGCGAAGGTCAAGGCACTGTCCGCGGACATCGGCGCCGACAAGCCGACGGTCTCGATGGTGCGCTACATGCCCGGCAAGATCCGCCTGTACGCCAAGGCGTCGTTCATCGGCACGATCCTCGACGACGCCGGTCTGCCGCGCCCCGCGAACCAGCAGATCAACGATCTCGCCGTCGAGGTCAGCCCCGAGAAGATCGACGAGGCGGACGCCGACTGGATCTTCACCGGTGTGTACGGCGACCCCAAGGCCACCAAGCGCGACACCGCCCGCTCCAACCCGCTGTGGAAGAACCTCAAGGCGGTGGAGTCGGGACAGGCCGAGGACGTACCGGACGAGACCTGGTACCTCGGGCTCGGGGTCACCGCGGCCGAGCTGGTGCTGGACGATCTGCGCGGTTACCTGGCGAAGTGATGTGCGCGGGTCCACCGGGCGCTGTCCGGTGGACCCGTTCGCCGTCGGTCGCCGGACGGGCCGAGTGGGTGCGTACGGCGGGGGCGATCGGTCCGCGCGGTGAAGGGGAGCCGCCCGCCCGTGGTGGTCGCACCAGGGGTGGCAGGTAGCCTTTGCCCCGTGCCCCGCCTGTCCGAAGTCCTCGCCCAGTTCGACGCCCTCTGGCCGCCCGAGCGGGCCGAACAGTGGGACGCCGTCGGAACCGTCTGCGGCGATCCCGACGCCCCGGTGACCCGCGTCCTGATCGCCGTCGACCCCGTCCAGGACGTCGTGGACGAGGCCCTGCGGCTCGGCGCCGATCTCATCCTCACCCACCACCCGCTCTATCTGCGCGGGACGACGACGGTCTCCGCCGGCACCTTCAAGGGCCGCGTCGTGCACACCCTCATCAAGCACGACATCGCGCTGCACGTCGCGCACACCAACGCCGACGGCGCCGATCCCGGAGTCTCCGACGCCCTCGCAGGCGCGCTCGACCTGCGTGTCGTACGGCCCCTCGTACCCGACCCGACCGATCCGGCGGGCCGCCGGGGCCTCGGCCGGGTCTGCGAACTCGACCGCCCGGCCACCCTCCGCGACTTCGCCGCGCGCGCCGCCCACCGGCTGCCCGCCACCGCGCAGGGCATCCGCGTGGCGGGCGACCCCGACTCCGTCGTCAGTACCGTCGCCGTGAGCGGCGGATCCGGCGACAGCCTCTTCGACCACGTACGGGCGGCGGGCGTGGACGTCTTCCTCACCGCGGACCTGCGCCACCACCCGGTCTCGGAGGCCACGCAGCACTCACCGCTGGCGCTGGTCGACGCGGCGCACTGGGCCACCGAGTGGCCCTGGTGCGAACTCGCGGCCACCCAGCTCGACGAGATCTCCGACCGCCACGGCTGGGACCTGCGGGTCCACGTCTCGAAGACGGTCACCGACCCCTGGTCCTCCCACCATTCCTCAGGAGCCCCCAACTGAACGCCGAACCCGCCGACCAGATCCGACTCCTCGACGTCCAGGCCCTCGATCTGCGACTCCAGCAGATCGCCCACCGTCGCGACTCGCTGCCCGAGCACGCCGAGATCGAGTCGCTGACCAAGGACCTCACCCAGCTGCGCGACCTGCTGGTCGCCTCGCAGACCGAGGAGAGCGACACCGCTCGCGAGCAGACCAAGGCGGAGCAGGACGTCGACCAGGTCCGTCAGCGCGCCGTACGCGACCAGCAGCGCCTCGACTCGGGCGCCGTCACCTCGCCCAAGGACCTCGAAAGCCTTCAGCGCGAGATCGTCTCGCTCGCCAAGCGCCAGGGTGATCTGGAGGACGTCGTCCTCGAAGTGATGGAGCGCCGGGAGGCCGCGCAGGAGCGGGCCGCCGAGCTGACCGAACGCGTCTCCTCCGTGCAGGCCAAGTCGGACGACGCGGTCGCGCGCCGCGACGCCGCCGCCGAGAAGCTCGGCGGCGAGGAGGCGACGGCGGCCAAGGAGCGCGAGGCCGTCTCGGCGACCATCCCCGCCGATCTCCTCAAGCTGTACGAGAAGCTGCGCGTTCAGCAGGGCGGCGTCGGGGCGGCCCGCCTCTACCAGCGCCGCTGCGAGGGCTGCCGGCTGGAGCTCAACATCACCGAGGTCAACGAGGTCAAGGCGGCGAGCCCCAGCACCGTCCTGCGGTGCGAGAACTGCCGCCGCATCCTCGTCCGCACCGCCGAATCGGGTCTGTAGATGCCGACCTTCGTCGTCGAGGCCGACGGCGGGTCGCGGGGCAACCCGGGCCCGGCGGGTTACGGCGCCGTCGTCATCGACGGGTCGACCGGTGAGACGCTCGCCGAGGCCGCCGAGTACATCGGCGTCGCCACGAACAACGTCGCCGAGTACAAGGGTCTGATCGCCGGGCTGAAGGCCGCGAAAGCCCTCGACCCGGGCGCCGACGTCCACGTCCGGATGGACTCCAAGCTCGTCGTGGAGCAGATGTCGGGCCGCTGGAAGATCAAGCACCCGGACATGAAGCCGCTGGCAGCCGAGGCCGGGCGGATCCTTCCCACGGGGCAGGTCCGCTACGAGTGGATCCCGCGCGAGAAGAACAAGCACGCCGACCGGCTCGCCAACGAGGCGATGGACGCGGGCAAGAAGGGCAAGAAGTGGGAGCCCTCGGGCTCCACGGCGGAGCTCGGCGCGAAGGCGGGACGCGGGGCCGCGCGCCCGGCCGCCGCTCCCGCCCCCGCGGGGCCGCCCGGCGACGCGGCGGCCGGCGCGGCGAAGGCGCGCGCGGCGCTGGCCGCCTCGTACGAACTGACCACCACCGTCCCCGAGCAGGCCGCGCCGTCCGTCGGCTGGGGCGCCGCCGACCTCGGCACACCCGCCACCTTCGTCCTGCTGCGGCACGGCGAGACCGCCCTCACCCCCGAGAAGCGCTTCTCGGGCAGCGGTGGCGGCGACCCGGAGCTGTCGGCCGCCGGCCGACGGCAGGCCGACGCCGTCGCGACCGCGCTGGCCGCGCGCGGCACGGTCCAGGCCGTCGTCTCCTCGCCGCTGCTGCGCTGCCGCCAGACCGCGGACACCGTCGCCACCCGGCTCGGACTGGACGTCTCCGTCGAGGACGGACTGCGCGAGACGGACTTCGGGGCCTGGGAAGGGATGACGTTCACCGAGGTCAGGGAGCGGTACGCGGACGATCTGAGCGCCTGGCTGGCCTCGCCCGGCGTGGCACCGACGGGCGGCGGCGAGAGCTTCAACGCGGTCGCGACACGGGTCGCCGCCACCCGCGACAGCCTGCTGACGCGGTACGCGGGCCGCACGGTGCTGGTCGTCACCCATGTGACACCGGTGAAGACCCTGGTCAGACTGGCGCTGGGCGCGCCGCCGGAATCCCTGTTCCGGATGGAGCTGTCGGCCGCGTCGCTGTCGGCGGTCGCCTACTACGCGGACGGCAACGCGTCGGTGCGTCTGCTGAACGACACGTCGCATCTGCGCTGAGAGGCTCGGGGGAGTGCGGTGGGCTGGCAACTGACCGGGGACGTCGAGGAGTTCCGTACGGCTGCCGGTCCGTGTCTGGCGCGGGAGCCCGCCCGTTCGACGCTGCTGCTGACGATCAGTGAGTCGCTGCGCGGCAGCGGGGCGACGGCGCCGGTGCGGTTCGGCTACTGGCGCGAGAGTGACGACGCCCCGGTGACGGCGGGCTTCGTCCAGACGCCGCCGCTGCGCCCGCTGCTCGGTCCGATGCCGGACCGGGCGGCGCGCGAACTCGTCCCCGTACTGCGCGCCGTCGATCCGTCGTTGAACTCCGTGCAGGGTGAGAACGCGTGCGCGGAGGCGTTCGCCGCCGAGTGGACCGGGCGCTCCGGCGGATGGCAGGTCTCGCATCAGGTGCGGCTGTTCCGGCTGGGCGTACTCACCCCGCCGGACCCCGCCCCCGCCGGGCGGGCCCGGCTCGCCACCGACGGCGACCTGCCGCTCGTCGCCGAGTGGATGAGCGCCTTCGCCGCCGACACCGGCCAGCCGGACGCGGACGGCACCCGGGCCGCGGCGGAGCGAATCGCCGACGGCCGCCTCCGGGTGTGGGACGTCGCGGGCGCCCCGGTGTCGATGGCCTCGGTCTCACCGGTCGTCGCGGGCCAGGCGCGGGTGTCCCCCGTCTACACACCGCCGCGGCTGCGCGGACGCGGCTACGGTGGCGCCGTCACGGCGGCGATCAGCCGGGCGGCGCGGGAGTCCGGGGCCGAACAGGTGCTGCTCTTCACGGACTTGGCGAACCCGACCAGCAACGCGCTCTACCGGCGCCTGGGATACCGGCCGCTGACGGACAGTCAGGCGCTGACCTTCCGAAGCTGATTTCCCGTCACCGCGCCACGGGCCCGGCACAGTGGGCCGCCCACGGGCCCGGCACAGCGGACGTCAGCGCAGGGAGGCGGCCTCGCGGGCCAGCTTCTCCACCCGGTCCCAGTCCTTCGCCGCGATCGCGTCGGCCGGCAGCATCCAGGAGCCGCCCACGCAGCCCACGTTGCCCAGCGCCAGATACGACCCGGCCGACGCCAGGGAGATCCCGCCCGTCGGACAGAACCGCGCCTGCGGCAGCGGCCCCGACAGCGCCTTGAGATACGCCGTCCCGCCGGCCGCCTCCGCCGGGAAGAACTTCATCTCCGTCACGCCCCGCTCCAGCAGCGCCACGACCTCCGACGTCGTCGAGACACCCGGCAGGAACGGCACCCCGGACGTCCGCATCGCGTCCAGCAGCGTGTCCGTCCACCCCGGGCTGACCAGGAAGCGGGCCCCGGCGGTCACGGACTCCGTCACCGACCGCGCCGAGACGACCGTCCCGGCACCGACCACGGCGTCCGGCACCTCCGCGGCGATCGCGCGGATCGCGTCCGGCGCCGCCGGAGTGCGCAGCGTCACCTCGATCGCGGGCAGCCCGCCGGCCACGAGGGCGCGGGCCAGCGGTACGGCGTCGGCGGCATCGTCCACGACGACGACAGGGACAACGGGGGCGAGGTCCAGCACGGAGGTCATGCCGCCATCCTGCCGCGCCGCCCACGCTCCTCGCAACGCGCGTTGCGCCCTGCGCAACAGCGCTCCGTGGACGGTCTCAGTGGATCTCCGACACCACCACGTCCAGTGACCACGCCCGTCCGGCGCCGCCGGGCGCCGCCACCTCCACCACGTACCCCAACTCGCGCAACGTCTCCACCAGTTGCTCGGGCCTGCGCGGCTTCGCACCGGCCAGGAGCAGGTCCCGGACCAGCCGCCCCTTCGTGGCCTTGTTGAAGTGGCTGACCACCGACCGCTTCTCGACACCGTCCACGACCTGCGCGTGCAGGACACGCACCGTCGCCGTACGGGCCGCGACATCGCCCGCCGGCCGCCAGGCCGGCGTGTACGACGACGACCGCAGATCCAGTACGAGCCCGTCCCCGGCCACCTCGGGCAGCACCGGGGTCATCGCCCTGCGCCAGTGGGTGCCCAGTGGGCCGACGCCCGGGAGCTTCACACCCATCGAGCAGCGGTACGACGGGATCCGGTCGCCGATGCGTACCGCGCCCCAGAGTCCGGAGAAGACCAGCAGCGACTTCCCGGCCCGCCGCCGCGCGGCGGTGTCCAGGGTGGCGAGCCCGAGCGCGTCGTACAGCACGCCGGTGTAGATGTCCCCGGCCGGCCGGGTCCCCGCGGTCCGCAGCCCGACGTTCTTCGCGATCTCGCCGCGCAGGCCCTCGCTCAGACCGAGGACCTGCGCGGCCTTCTCCTCGTCGGCCGCGCACAGCTCGACCAGCTCGTCCAGTACGGCGGCCCGTGCCTCGGCCAGTCCGGCCAGTGACAGCGACTCCGGCTTCAGCGGAGCCCCGCGGCCGGAGGCGGCCTTGCCTTCCGACGGTGGCAGCAGCACGAGCACGGTGGTTCTCCTCAAGGACGTGACGTACGGGGGGTGCGGCCCCCGGCCGCCCAGATTAGGCGACGCCGCTCGTGATCCCGTCCTCGTCGGCGGCCACGGCCGGTGCCTCGGCGGACGCCTTCCCGAGCCGCGTGAGCCGGGCCACGAGCGCCGCCGGGTCGTCGGCGTGGAAGCGGACCGCCGTCGCCGTGCCGCGTCCGCCCATCGGCCGTACGAACTCGACCGGCTCGGTCAGGTCCACGCGTACGGTCGTCTGGCCGCCCACGATCAGGTCGAGCGTCCCGCCGGGCTCGTCGATCCTGATCAACGAACCGTCGGGGTAACGGCGTTCGACACGTACCGAGCTGATCCGGCCGCTCGCGATCGGCATGTCGAACAGCGCGCCCCAGCGCACCCGGAGCGACCCGTCCGCGCCGACGACATGCGGCCGGGTGACGCAGGCCGCGTGCAGGGCGAGCACCATCAGCACGCCGTACACGTCCAGCACCAGCACGATCATGTGCACCAGCGGCCAGGGGATGAGCATCGCCAGCGCCACGGTCTCCACGACGGACACGAAGAGCAGCCCGTACATCATCGCCGTCTGCGGTCCGGTGTACGGAGCGGCGAGATCGCCCTCGCGTACGCCGTGGCGGCGCCGGGCCACCCACCGTACGAGGCTCGTCACCCCCCGTGCCTCGTTGACGAGCAGCCGGCGCGCGGTGGCCGGTACGGCGGTCTCGAAAGCCCGCGCGAGGGCGGCCCGGCGCTCGGCTCCGGCGAGGCGCGCCGCCTTGTAGTGCCGCCGCACCAGCACGGCCTCGATCGCCACGACCGTGAGCACTACGGCCTCGGCGGTCCAGATCACCGGCGCCGGGACATCCACGCCGGCCAGCAGACACACGACCAGCGTGATCTCGGCGGGCACCATCACCCACAGGACCTTGTTCATCCCCGTCCCTCCCTGTGCATCCTCTTCGCGAGTTCTTCCATCACCTGCTGCGCCACCTCGGCCTGGGCGGGGGTGAAATCGGCGAGGAACGCGTCGCCGAACCCCTCCAGCTCGGGACCGTCCGCCGTCGCCAGTTCCGCCAGCACCTCCACCGGGATGACGGCCGCGAGCGCCTCGGCGAGCGGTCCGACGCGCGGATCGCCGGCCGCCGCGTCGGCGAGGTCGTCGAGCCGTTCGTAGAGCGCCAGGACGTCCGGGTCGCGCGTCAGCGGGAGGAGGGCGTCGTAGACGATCTCGTCGCCGCCGACCGTGTCGAGCAGCGTGAGGAGTTCGCGGTCCTTGGCCGCCATCGGCGAGGTGGTCTCCGGCATGGCCCCCAGCAGCCGCGCCAGCGCGGGCGACACCGGACCCTCGGGAGGCAGCGTCCCGGTCATCAGCTCGGCGAGCCTGCGCCGCCTGGTCCGGATCTCCTCCTCCTGCCGCGCCAGATCGGCGTCCAGCTCGCCGAGCACCTCGGCCAGCTCCCGCCCCGCGTCGTCGGCGAGCACGTCCCGCACCTCGTCCAGGCTGAGCCCCAGCTCCGACAGCCGCCGGATCCGGGCGAGGAGGACGGCGTCCCGCACGGTGTAGACGCGGTAGCCGTTGGCCCGCCGCTCGGGCTCCGGCAGCAGCCCCAGATGGTGGTAGTGCCGCACCGCCCGCGAGGTGACCCCCACGAGCGCGGCGATCTCTCCGATGCGCATGACCCCAGTAGAAACCCTGACGCTGCGACAAGGTCAAGGCGGATCGGCCGGGCACCCGGGTGACCGGCCGGGCGGGTACCATGACGATCACGGCAGACGAGCCGGGCGGACGGCCGCGTGAAGATCCTGGATCTTCCCGAGGAACGTCCGGGCTCCACAGGGCAAGGTGGTGGGTAACGCCCACCCGGGGTGACCCGCGGGACAGTGCCACAGAAAACAGACCGCCGGGGACCTCGGTCCCCGGTAAGGGTGAAACGGTGGTGTAAGAGACCACCAGCGCCCGAGGTGACTCGGGCGGCTAGGTAAACCCCACTTGGAGCAAGGTCAAGAGGGGCCGTCGTGAGACGGCCCTGCGCGGACGTCCGAGGGCTGCCCGCCCGAGTCCGCGGGTAGACCGCACGAGGCCGGCGGCAACGCCGGCCCTAGATGGATGGCCGTCTCCCCGGCCGCCGCGAGGCGACCGGGCGACAGAACCCGGCGTACAGCCCGACTCGTCTGCCGCTACCTGATGAGCTCGTCGAGTAGCTGCTCCAACAGATCGTTGTCACCGAGGAAGCTCTTCACCGAGGCGTCCTCGTTGCGTTGAGGGTCCATGCCCGACCAGTTCAGAACGTATCCCGCGTCGGTGCTGAGCTGGGCAAGGAACGCCCGCTGGGCGCGGCCGTTGCCCTCGCGGAACGGGTGGAGGACGTTCAGGTCGCCGTACAACGCGGCCAGTTGGATGACGAACGCCTGCCGGTGGAGATTTTGCAGGTGGCCGGAGGAGGCGAGACGACCGAAGACCTCTCCGGCGTAGGACACCAGGTTTCTCGCCGGACAGAACGGTGTGCGCTTGGCGATGTTCACTGTGCGTAACTCGCCTGCCCACGCATAGATGTCACCGAAGATCGTGGCATGGAACGCTCGGAGATGGCCGAGGTCGTACGTGCCGGGTAGGGGGCGTTCGGCGAGCATGACGAGGCGCGCCCTGGTGATGTCCGCCTCCGCTGACGCGAGCAGCTGATGGTCGCTGATGCCGAGATTGTTGCGCAGCACGCCGTTGGGCAGGGTGTACGGATCGTTCACCCTGCCCGCCGCTCCGAAGTCCGGCGGTGACGGGCGATCGCGCGGGCGACAAGGGTGTCCGCGTCGAGGTCGCCCTGCACGTATGCCTCGGTGTCGCGGTCTGAGGCAGGGGAGGCCTGGAGTCCCTCGGCCTCGATGGAGCCGGTGGCAGAGGCGACGGCCGCACGTCGTGCAGCTCGGCCGCTCAGCGCCTCGAACGCCTCGACGGACAGGAGAACGCCCTGGGGCTTGCGGTGGGCGCCGATCAGGACCGGGTCGGCATCCGCGCCGGACTCCGACAGGTCGGTCAGGATCCGCGACAGTCGCGCGCGCGCGTCGCTGACGGTCACGACCTCATGAATTTCCACGCTGTCACCGTACCCGTATAGAGGCCTTATTCCTGTACAGATTCTAGTACGGATTCTGGTGAGTGTCCCGACTCCGGCGGCCCTGGGGTATCCCCAGCGGTGATGCCGTCTGCCTCGGACGCTTCGGTCGATGTGGCAGGGTGCGGTGCGCTCCTAACTTCGCGGTATGACCGCTTTGGAAGTGCGAAATCTGCACAAGCGTTACGGGCACCACGTTGCCGTCGATGACGTCTCCTTCACCGTTGAGGAGGGGAAGATCTTCGGCATCATCGGGCCCAACGCCGCCGGCAAGACGACGACCGTCGAGAGCATCGCCGGGCTGCGGACGCCCGATTCGGGCTCGATCTCCGTGCTGGGACTCGACCCGGTCAGGGACTGGGCGGAGGTGCGTGAGCGACTCGGCGGCTCTACAGCTCCTTCTATCGGGACCCCGTCGACTGGCGCGAGCTCTTGGAGCTCCTGGGTCTCACCGAGAAGCGCGACTCCGTGGAGCGTCCTGCTCGCGCAGACGATTGTCGCGTTCGCCTCCGTGGTCGTCTCTGCGGCACTCATGATCCTCCTCGCGTACAGCCCGACTCGTCTGCCGCTCAGACCGGCTCCGCCCCGGCGTACGGCAGGGGTGAGGATGGGGGCATGCCCCGACCTTCCGGATTCAGTTATGAGCGGCACACCGACGGCACCGTCGTCATCACGCACCAGGGGCGGGTCGCGAGCACGCTGCGCGGTGGGCGCGCCGACAAGTTCGTCGCGCAGGTCGAGGCGGGCGACGCCCAGTTGGTGATGGCGCGGTGGACCGGGGCGTACAAATTCGGGAACGAGCGCGTGGCGCGTGACCACCCCCGGAACCGGGGGCGCTGACGGGACGGGCGGTCACAGCTCCTCGGCGCGCAGGGCCAGGTCCTGGAGGATGTCCGCCGAGGAGACTTCCGGGCCGCCGGCGTCGTGGACGCGGGCCAGCGTCACGAAAGCGAGAGTGAACGCCCCCACCAGCTGTTCCACCGCGCCGCCGACCTCCCGGCCGAGCAGGGCGCTGAGTTCCTCGGGGGTCGCGTCCGCCGGGACCTCGACGCGGGGCATCGTCTCGTTGAGCAGTTCGGTCACGACGCCCATCTCGGCGTCCATGTCCTGCTCCTGACCGGTGTCCTCCTCAAGTCTGCGCTGCCAGTCACCGGCCTGCGTCAGGATGCCGATCACGCGCTTCAGGACCTCGCTCTGCTCCATGCCGTGAGCATAGGCGGGCGCGATGGGGCACGGGGGGAGCAGCGCGAGCCGGGGCCCCGGGTGCCGTAAGCCCCGGTGGAGACGACGACGGACCGAGGGCGGGCCCGCCCCGCCGATGAACTTATGCCGCGGGGATCAGCGTGCCCGTGCCCGACACCCGGACCCGTGCGTCGCCAGGTCGCAGCTCCACCGTCAGTACGCCCGGCCTGCCCATGTCCACGCCCTGATGGAGGGTGAGCACCGACGCCTCGGGTACGAGGCCCAGTTCACGCGCGTACGCGCCGAACGCCGCCGCCGCCGCGCCCGTCGCCGGGTCCTCGACCACGCCGCCCACCGGGAACGGGTCGCGTACGTGGAAGACGTCCGTCGACTCGCGCCACACCAGCTGGACCGTGGTCAGCTCCAGCCGGTGCATCAGCGCTTCGAGGCGGGCGAAGTCGTAGTCGAGGTCCGCGAGCCGGGCGCGGGTCGCCGCGCCGAGGACGAGGTGGCGGGCACCGGCGTACGCGATGCGCGAGGGCAGGGCCGGGTCGAGATCGGCGGCCGGCCAGCCGAGCGCGCCCAGTGCCTCGGCGAGGTCGGCGTCGGCGACGTCCTCGACGTGCGGCTCGACGCTGGTGAGCGTGGCGCGCGGCGCGCCGCAGTCCCCGTCGGCGGTGACCGTCACGGGTACGGTCCCGGCGGGCGTCCGGAAGACCAGGTCACCGCGCCGATCCGCTCCGCCAGCGCGATCGCGGTGGCGACGGTGGCGTGGCCGCAGAACGGGACCTCGGCCTTCGGGCTGAAGTACCTGATGGTGAAGGTCCGTCCCGGCTCACCGGCGTCGTCCGGGGCCGCCGTCAGGAAGGCCGACTCGCTGTACCCGAGGCCGGCGGCGATCGCGAGCATCGCGTCGTCCGTGAGCCCGGTGGCGTCGAGCACGACCCCGGCGGGGTTGCCCCCGGCGGGATCGGTCGAGAAGGCGGTGTAGCGCAGGACTTCGCCGGTCGGTGTGGGTTCGCTCATGCGCGTGCCAACGACGGCGGGCCGAGGGGCATTCCCGCCGCCCGCCCGCCGGGGATCACGGGACAGCCCTTACCCCCGGCCGATGAACGGCATCGTCGTCGCCAGCACCGTCGCGAACTGGATGTTCGCCTCCAGCGGCAGCTCCGCCATGTGCAGCACCGTCGTCGCCACGTCCGCCGCGTCCATCACCGGCTCCACCGCCAGTTCGCCGTTGGCCTGCGGAACGCCCCGCTGCATGCGCTGCGTCATGTCCGTCGCCGCGTTGCCGATGTCGATCTGGCCGCACGCGATGCGGTACGGACGGCCGTCCAGCGACAGCGACTTGGTGAGTCCCGTGAGCGCGTGCTTCGTCGCCGTGTACGCCACCGACTCCGGGCGCGGCGCGTGCGCCGAGATGGAGCCGTTGTTGATGATCCGGCCGCCCTGCGGATCCTGGTCCTTCATCAGCCGGAACGCCGCCTGCGCGCAGAGGAACGAGCCCGTCAGATTGGTGTCGACGACCTTGCGCCAGGCGGAGTAGGGCAGATCCTCCAGCGGTACGCCGCCGGGGCCGAACGTGCCCGCGTTGTTGAAGAGGAAGTCGATCCGCCCGTACCGCTCGCGCACCGTCTCGAAGAGCGCGTCCACGTCCTCGGGCCGCGCCACGTCCGTCGGGACACGGATCAGGTCCGCGTCCGGCGCCAGCGCCGCCGTCTCCGCCAGGCGGTCGGCCTTCCGCCCCGCGAGGACCACCGACCAGCCCGCCCCGGCCAGGGCGAGCGAGACGCCCCGTCCGATGCCCGAACCCGCTCCCGTCACCACGGCGATCTTCCGCTCAGCACTCATGGGCCCGCAGCGTACGGGAGGAGGGGCGCGCACGGGGAACTCATCGGGCGGACATCCCGATGTTGTGTACCCGACAACGATCGGACGTCGCGTACGGCTGCACTTCCCCTGACAACAGCCGTCAGGGGAGGGGCACATCACATGACACCCGCACGCACAGCTACGCCCGCCGGCCGCACCGCCGCCGCGCACTCGCCCGCACTGCGCGCCGCCGCGGCCCATCTCGGCCGCCGGAGGTTCCTCACCGTCACCGGCGCCGCCGCAGCGCTCGCCTTCGCCGTCAACCTGCCCACGGCCGGCACCGCGAGCGCCGCCGAGCTGGACGCCGCGAAGATCAAGAGCGACCCCTTCACCCTCGGTGTCGGCTCCGGCGACCCGCAGCCCGCGTCCGTACTGCTCTGGACCCGCCTCGCGCCCAGCCCGTACCAGTCCGACAGCGGTCTGCCCCGGAACAGGGTCTCCGTGCGCTGGGAGGTCTCCCACGACGAGCGGTTCACCCGGATCGTCAGACGTGGCACCGCCACCGCCCACCCCGAGTTCGACCACAGCGTCCATGTCGAGGTCCCCGGCCTCGACGCGGACCGCTTCTACTTCTACCGCTTCCGCGCCGGGAAGTGGATCAGCCCGGTCGGCCGCACCCGTACCGCCCCCGCGCGCTCCGCGAACGTCGGGGAACTCAGGCTCGCCGCCGTCTCCTGCCAGGCTTACCACGACGGCTACTTCACCGCGTACAAGCACCTGGCGGCCGAGGACCTCGACGTCGTCATCCACCTCGGCGACTACCTGTACGAGTACGCCGTGACCGCCGTCGGCGGCGCCCGGAACTACACCGACCGCAGACTCCCCGCGCACTACAACCGCGAGACGGTCACGCTGGAGGACTACCGGCTGCGCTACGGCCTCTACAAGTCCGACCCGGACCTGATGGCCGCGCACGCCGCGCACCCGTTCGTCGTGACGTGGGACGACCACGAGACCGAGAACAACTACGCCGACGAGACGCCCGAGAACGACGTGCCGCCGGAGGAGTTCCTGCTCCGCAGGGCCGCCGCCTACCGCGCCTACTGGGAGAACCAGCCGCTGCGCACCCCCCAGCAGCCCGACGGACCCGACATGCGGCTCTACCGGCGCCTGCACTTCGGGCGCCTCGCGCAGTTCGACATCCTCGACACCCGCCAGTACCGCTCCAACCAGGCGTACGGGGACGGCTGGCAGGTCCCCGGTCCGGAGTCCGAGGACCCGGCGCGCACCATGACCGGCGAGACGCAGGAGCGCTGGCTGCTGAACGGCTGGCGGCAGTCCCGCGCGGTGTGGAACGTCCTGCCGCAGCAGGTGACGTTCGCGCAGCGGCGCGACGTGCCCCGGCCGGACTTCAAGCTGTCGATGGACAGCTGGGACGGCTACCCGGCCTCCCGCAAGCGGATCCTGGACGGCGCGGAGACGGCCGGCCTCGACAACCTGATGGTGCTCACCGGCGACGTGCACGTCGGCTACGGCTTCGACCTCAAGGCCGACTTCGACGACCCCGACTCCCGCACCGTCGGCACCGAGATCGTCGCCACGTCCATCGCCAGCGGCAAGGACGGCGCCGAGAAGCCGGCCAACTGGTCCAACCTCACCACCGCCAACCCGCACATGAAGTTCTACAACGGGCGGCGCGGCTATGTGACCGTCACCCTCGGCCGCCAGGAGGCCCGCGCCGACTTCAAGACGGTGTCCGCCGTCACGACGCCCGGCGCGCCCCTCTCGACGGCCGGGTCCTTCGTGACGGAGGCCGGTGACCCCGGCCTCAAGACTGCCTGACGCAAGGCGAGTCGACGGCGAACTGACGAATCGTCAGCAAGATTCGTCAGGACGGCTCGTCCACCGGGTAGCGGACGCCGACGCGCTCACGTACCGCGTCGAGCGTCCGCATCACCGCCAGACTGCCCTCCAGCGGCACCAGCGGCGACTGCCTCTCACCGGCCCGCAGACACCGCATCACCTCGGCCGCCTCGTGCTGCATGCCCCCCAACGGGCTCTCCACGGTGTGCCGTTCGGGATCCCGCCCGTTCCGGTGCAGCACGAAGGCGTCCGGTGCGAAGAAGCCGCTCGGCAGCTCGATACGCCCGGCCGTGCCGGTCACCGTCGCCGTCGACGGCGTCGCGGCCGTCACCGAACAGCTCAGCAGCGCCGTCGCCCCGGACTCCCAGCCCAGCAGCATCCCCGTATTGAGATCCACGCCTTCGGGCGACAGGAGCGCGTCGGCCTGTACGCGGTCGGGCTCGCCCAGGATCAGCTGCGCGAACGACACCGGGTAGACCCCGAGATCCAGCAGCGCGCCGCCGCCGAGCGCGGGATCGCGCAGCCGGTGTTCCGGACCGAACGGGCCCTGGAGCCCGAAGTCCGCCTGGATTGTGCGGACTTCACCGATGGCGCCGTCCGCGATCAGCTCCGTCATCCGCCGGACCACCGGACTGCAGTACATCCACATGGCCTCCATCAGGAAGAGATCCCGCTCACGCGCGAGCGCCACCAGCTCCCGTGCCTCCCGCGAGTTGAGCGTGAACGCCTTCTCGCACAGCACCGCCTTTCCCGCCTCCAGCGCCAGCCCCGCCGCGGCGCGGTGCGCGGAGTGGGGCGTCGCGACGTACACCACGTCCACGTCCGGATCGGCGACGAGCCCGGCCCAGTCGCCGTACGCCCGCGGTATGCCGAACCGGTCGGCGAACGCCTTCGCCGACGCCTCACCGCGCGAGGCAACGGCGACGATCTCGGCGCCCGGCATGCTCCCCACGTCCCCGGCGAACCTCGCCGCGATACCGCCCGTCGCCAGGACACTCCACCGCACCGTGCCGCCCTCCGTACCCGCGCCGACCCCGCCGGCCTCGCCGTTTCTGTCGTCCCCGTCACGTTCCGCCGTCATAAATGCCCCTTACACAAAAAAGGTCACGACCACTCGGCCCGAGCTGAGAGCATAGGGAGGGTTTCAACTACATGGAGATGCGAATGCCGGACGGCGGCCGAACCACAGACACACGCGAAGGGCACATACCCACCGCTCCCACCCTCACGAAGACCGACACCGCCGTCGGTATCCCCGCCGCGCGCCGCGCCGGCATCGTCGTCACGCTCGTGCTCGGCGGACTCACCGCCCTGCCGCCGCTGTCGATGGACATGTACCTCCCGGCGCTCCCCGCCGTCACCCGCGCCCTCGGCTCCTCGGCCGCCACCGCGCAGCTCACCCTCACCGCCTGTCTGACCGGTATGGCCCTCGGCCAGCTCGTCGTGGGACCGATGAGCGACAAGTGGGGGCGCCGCAAGCCCCTGCTGCTCGGCATGGTCGTCTACGTCTTCGCCACCGCCATCTGCGCCCTGGCCCCCACCGTCGAACTGCTCATCGGCTTCCGCCTCCTCCAGGGACTGGCGGGCGCGGCGGGCATCGTGATCGCCCGCGCCGTGGTGCGTGATCTCTACGACGGCGTGGAGATGGCCCGGTTCTTCTCCACCCTGATGCTCATCTCCGGCGTCGCGCCGGTCATCGCCCCCGTCATCGGCGGCCAGGTGCTCCAGGTCACCGACTGGCGCGGCATCTTCGTCGTCCTGACGGTCGTCGGCATCGCGCTGACCCTCGTCGTCGTGAAGTGGCTGCACGAGACGCTGCCGAGTGAGAAGCGGCACAGCGGCGGCGTCGGCGAGGCGCTCGGCACGATGCGCGGGCTGCTCGCCGACCGGGTCTTCACCGGCTACATGCTGGCGGGCGGCCTCGCCTTCGCGGCCCTGTTCGCCTACATCGCGGCCTCGCCGTTCGTGGTGCAGGAGATCTACGGGGCGTCCCCGCAGACCTACAGCCTGCTCTTCGGCGTCAACTCCATCGGTCTGATCACCGTCGGCCAGATCAACGGCCGGCTGCTGGTCGGCCGGGTCAGCATGGACAAGGTGCTGGCCTTCGGCCTGGTCGTCATCACGCTCGCCGGGGTCGCGCTGCTGCTGATGACGAGCGGGGTGTTCGGCGAGCCCAGCCTCTTCGCCGTCGCGGCCGGGCTGTTCGTCCTGATGTCGGCGATGGGGCTCGCGATGCCCAACACCAACGCCCAAGCGCTGATGCGCACTCCGCACGCCGCCGGATCGGCGTCGGCCCTCATCGGCACGGCGTCGTTCCTCATCGGCGCCGTCGCCTCACCGCTCGTCGGGATCGCGGGCGAGGCGACGGCCGTGCCGATGGCCGTCGTGCAGGTGGTGTGCGGAGCCGGGTCGCTGGTCTGCTTCCTGGCGCTGTGCCGCCCCTGGCGGTCCCAGCACCGGGTGGCGACAACGGAGTTGACCGGCCCCTGAGCCATCGGTGCCCGGGGGCGGGCGGTCAGTTCTCCTCGCGCTGCGCGTAGGCGATCAGATGCGGGCGGTCCTTGCCGTCCGTCCAGCGGAACAGCCCCATGCCGCTCATGTCACCGGCCGGCAGCCGTACGTTGAGCGCCAGCGGCTCGGGCTCACCGGTGGCGAGATCCACCTCCACGGGATTGCCGCCGCCGGACAGGGCATCGGTCACGTTGCGGGCCTTCGTCGCCCCGTACGCCATACCCGTGTCCGCCACCGAGGTCAGCGTCAGCGGCCTGGTGCCGTCCGCCTCCTCGAAGCAGTACCCCTTCTTCTCGTCCAGGTCGAAGGCGAGCCTGCCCGCGACGAGATAGCGCCCGTCGGGGGAGGAGACGAGCTGCGGATCGGCGCCGGAGTTGATCGCGGGCTTACGGCACCGCACCTGTGCCACGGCCTTGCCGCTGTCCAGGGAGTGCACCACCCACATGTCGTGCGTCGCGGCGTCCTTCGCGCCCTTCTTCTTCTGCCACTTGGCCAGAACATGGCCGTGCGACATCGAGGCCGGCACCCCCGACGCCGGCTCGGTGCCCTTCGGCGCGACCTTCCGGCTGAACCAGCCGCCCCGCACCCAGAACTCCTTCGCCCCGCTCACCAGCAGGCCCTTCGAGGTCACCCCGCGCACCTCGGTCAGCTTCTTGCAGTTCGGGCAGCCCTTCGGATAACCGAGCGAGCCGGGCGCCGTCCGGGACACCTCGCCCGTCGACGGGTCGACGACCGCGCTGAGGGCCTTGCCGTCGCTGATCAGGATGCCGGGGCCGGTGCCGGTGACGGTCGGCGCGTCCCCCCAGGGCACCTCGACGCGCCGCTGGTCACCGGTGGACGCGTCGTACACGTCCATGGAGATCAGGGAGTCGGCCGACGCGAGCGCGTACTCGCCGAGCCGCCCGTACGACCAGGTCACGAAGTACTGCTTGTCGGCCTTGGTCACCGAGAGCAGCCGGGGGTAGCGGTCGACCGGGGCCAGGGGCCGCCAGACCTCACCCGACCAACCGGCCTTGCCGGTCGCGGCGTTCTGGGTGCGCAGCTGGTACCGGCCGTCGCCGATCCGCGCCAGATACGCCACGAGACCCGTCGCGGACGCCACCGCGTACTGCGGTGACACGTCCGAGATCTCCCAGCCGCGGCGGGTGTTGTAGCCGGCGGGCACGTTCAGCTGGGTGTCGGGGCCGGTGTTGACGACCGGCTTCTCGGGCGCGGCCTTGTCCTTGCTCCCGCCGCAGCTCGCCAGGACGAGCAGCATCGCGAGGATCAGCACCCCGGCGATGAGTGAGACGCGCACGATCTTCTGCCGCTTGGTCATCAAGGACATAGGCGTCAGACCGCGAGCACGGTAAAACGACAACTTGGTCCCCCCGCGGGCACGGTGTGGCGATGGAGCGGCAACGGCCGTCAGCGTAGCAACTGGGCGGGTGCCCGCCGCAGCCCGTTCAACCCCGATTCCGTGCCCGTCAGGTGCCCGCCACGTGTGCGACAGTCGGATTCCGGCCACCGCCGGGGCGCCTACAATTTCGGCGGTGAACGCCTCCCTCCCCACCGCCGAAGCCCTGCGTGCCGCGCTGGCCGGACTGCTCGACGGACTGCCGCCGAGCCAGGCCGCCCAGGCCGTCGAGCGGCTGATCGCCAACTACCGGGGAGCCACCCCGACCGGCACACCGCTCCTGCGTGACCGTTCCGACGTGGCCGCCTACGCCGCGTACCGGATGCCCGCCACCTTCGAGGCCGTACGGTCCTCGCTCAAAGCGCTCGCCGACGCCGCCCCCGGGTGGGCGCCGGCCCGCCATGTGGACATCGGCGGAGGTACGGGAGCGGCGGTCTGGGCGGCCGAGGCGACCTGGCCGGATCACGGCGACGAGGGCGGGGTCCCGGGCGCGGGCGGGGGGCGTACCACGACCGTGCTGGACTGGGCCGAGCCCGCGCTCGCCCTCGGCCGTGAACTGGCCACCGGGTCGCGGGTGCCCGCACTGCGCGACATCGAGTGGCGGCGGACCAGGATCGGTACGAACCTGAAGCTCCCCGAGTGCGACCTCGTCACCGTCTCCTACGTACTCAACGAACTCACCGACGGCGACCGGGGCGCCCTCGTCGCCGAGGCGGCGCGCGCCGCGCAGGCCGTCGTGATCGTGGAGCCGGGGACCCCCGACGGCTACCAGCGCATGATCGAGGCCCGTGACCTGCTGATCGGGGCGGGTCTGCGCGTCGCCGCGCCCTGCCCGCACAGCGGTGCCTGCCCCATCGAACCCGGCACGGACTGGTGCCACTTCGCGGCGCGCGTCAGCCGGTCGTCGCTGCACCGGCAGGTGAAGGGCGGCTCGCTGGCGTACGAGGACGAGAAGTTCAGCTACGTGGCGGCCGTGCGCTTCGACGCGGATCCGGTGCGGGCGCGGGTGATCCGCAAGCCGCAGACCCGCAAGGGGCAGATGCTGCTCGACCTCTGTACGGAGACGGACGGGCTGCGGCGCGAGACGGTGAGCAAGCGGCACGGTCCGCTCTACCGGTCCGCGCGGGACGCGTCGTGGGGCGACGCCTGGCCGCCCCACGACGCGCGGCGCGACAACACGCCGGACGGGTCGCCGGATCACTCCCCGGAATCAGGCTGAGAGCAGCAACTCCCGCCGTACGTCCAGTTCCTGCTCCTGCCGCAGCTCCTGCGTGCAGCACTTCACACTGCCGCCGCCCTTGAGCAGTTCGCCCAGATCCATGGCGATCGGCTCGTAGCCCCGGTCCCTGAGCGGGGCGAAGAGCCCGGCCGCCGCCTGCGGGATCAGGACATGGCGGCCGTCGCTCACGGCGTTGAGCCCGAGGGCAGCCGCGTCCGCGTCCTCGGCGATGATCGCGTCCGGGAACAGCCGGGCGAGTACGGCCCGGCTGCCCGGCGAGAACGCGCCGGGGTAGTACATGACCTCGTCGGCCGCGTCGTCCAGGACACACAGGGCGGTGTCCAGGTGGTAGTAGCGCGGATCGACCAGATCGAGACCGATCACCGGCCGGCCGAAGAACTCCTGTGCCTCGTCGTGCGAGAGGGGACTGGACCGGAAGCCCCGCCCCGCCAGGATGTACGAGGCGGTGACGGCGAAGTCGCCCTCGCCCTCGTTGATGTGCGCCGGCTCATGGATGTCGGTGAAGCCGCGCGCGCGGAACCAGGCCAGATGGGCCTCGGCCTCGCGCGTGCGCTCGGGGTGCGCGAACCGCGCGCCGAGCACGCGGCCGTCGATGACCGTGGCCCCGTTGGCGGCGAACACCATGTCGGGCAGGTCGGGTCGGGGTTCGAGCAGCGAGACGGTGTGACCGAGAGCGCGGTAGCGGTCGCGGAGCACCTCCCACTGCGCGAGGGCCAGCGGCAGGTCCACCGGTTTCGACGGATCCATCCACGGGTTGATCGAGTACGTCACTCTGAAATGCGCCGGTGGGCACATCAGATAGCGGCGGGGCGAGGCGTCACGAGGCAACTAGGGCTCCTCACGAACGGACGGGGCGCACGGGGTGTGTGCGTCGACCCATGGTCCGCCGTGCGGGGCGTTCGCGCAGTGATCCGATCGGGTGGTTCACGCTGCGACACCGGCCCGGCGGCGTCGGGTGATACCCGGCTGACCGCGGCCGGGCGTTCACGCGTTCACATCAGGCGTTCATATGTGGCGAGACGCGTCGTCTCGCCACGCTGGTACTCTGGCCGGATGGCTGAGAGCAAGGGACCGGATTCCACCCGCCGCAGTGAGAAGTCACGACGCGCGATCTACGCCGCCGCCCTGTCGCTGGTCGGCGAGGCCGGCTACGCGAAGACGACGATCGAGGGCATCGCGGCCCGCGCGGGCGTCGGCAAGCAGACGATCTACCGCTGGTGGCCGTCGAAGGCCGCCGTACTCCTCGAAGCCTTCCTCGACCTCGGTGAACAGGCCGCCGAAGCCGCCGGTGGCGCCGGTGGCGACTACGAGATCCCGGACACCGGCGATCTGGCGGCGGACCTCAAGACGGTGCTGCGCGCCACGGTCGACGAGCTGAACGACCCGAAGTTCGAGGCCCCGACCCGCGCGCTCGCCGCCGAGGGCATCGTCGACGCGAAGATCGGCGCCGAGTACGCGGAGAAACTGCTGGAGCCGCAGGCCGCGCTCTACGTACGCAGACTGCGGGCCGCCCAGGAGGCCGGGACCGTACGGGACGACATCGACCCGCGCACCGCGATGGAGCTGCTGACGGGCCCGATCCTGCACCGGTGGCTGCTGCGGACCCTGCCCCTCACCCATGCCTACGCGGACTCGCTGGTCGACTACACCCTGAACGGGCTCGCCCCGCGGCACTGAGTGCCGCACCGGGATCCGGAGCAGGTCCGGCCCCCGGCCCCACATGGCCCGGACCAGGGTCCGACGCGCCCGATGTGTCCAACGCCACGGGTTCCCATCGCCCGTATCAGTGGGCGATTTCTTGATATAGCACGGGATGACGCCCGCTGATGGGCATCCGCCTCCCCACCCCGGTTCAGGAGTGCGGCCCCCCGAAGCGCAGGATGGTGCGAACATGGAAGTGTCGATGAGGGTCGGCGCATGAGGTGAGGGGATAGATGGGCGACGATTTCGGCCGCTACCGCGGCACTGAGGGCAAGGTTTCCCAGTGGCTGCGCCGACTCGCCAGAAAGCACGACGACGGCCGGTCGGAAGCCGCGGACGCCGACGCCCGCCAGGCACTGCTCCTCGCCGTGGCCGCCGCCGGTATGCCCCTGTCGCCCGCCGCACACCCCATCGGCTACCGGTGTTCGTGTGAACGCATCGGCTGTCCCACCCCCGCCAGGCATCCCATCTCGTTCGCCTGGCAGACGCAGTCCACGACCGACGAGGCGCAGATCGAGCGCTGGGCCGGGAACCAGCCCGAGGCCAACTTCATCACGGCGACCGGCCTGGTCCACGACGTCCTGGACGTTCCGCTGGAGGCCGGCAGCAGGGCGCTGGAGCGGCTGCTCGGCGCGGGCATCGACGTCGGACCGGTGGCCGACTCCGGCGGCGACCGGATGCTGTTCTTCACCGCCACCCGGGGCACGCCCGAGGACGAGGACGAGTGGTGGCCCTGTGAACTGGACTGCCACCCCGAGACGATGGACGAGCATCCGGGCTTCCGCTGGCACTGCCGGGGCAGTTACGTCCTCGTACCACCGGCCAGGCTGCCCGGCGGCCTGTCGATGACCTGGCTGCGCGGCCCCGAGCACCCGCTGCCCGACCCGCTGACGCTGCTGGAGACGCTGACGGACGCGTGCGCGCGGTACGCCGGCGAGAACCACGAGCTGGACCCGCATCCGGTGGCCTGGCCGCTCGGCCGCTGACCACCGGCGCGCGGCCCGGTGCACGGGCGCCTGGCCGGCGCCCGAGCCGGTCTTCCCGCGGAGGGGTGTCAGGAGCCTTCGGCCCCGGTCACCCCTTGCAGCCTGCTCACCACGTCCACCTGGTCGCTGTCGGCCCCGTCCGGCTCCACCAGCGCGGCCTGGCTCGACACCCACTCCTTGGTGAGGGTGTCCTTCACCTCGCCGGTCATCAGCGCCTTCACATCGGCGGACACCTTCGGGGTGTAGCCGGGCGCCGCCGTCTGCCGGTCGAAGTACCTGGTCGCGAAGAAGACCAGCGCGCCGCCGTCCTTCGTGGCGAGCGCCAGCGGCGCGAAGTCCCCGGTGTCCAGGGGCTGATCGATGTACTGGATGGTCAGACCCGGCAGCTTGGCGTTCTTCTCGCGTATGTTCCGCCACTCGTCGGTGTGCGGTCCGGGCGCGAAGTGCGCCGGCTCGCCGTCCTTCAAGTACGAGGAGTACTCGGTGCTCATGTCCCCGGGAGCCACCGCCGGTGATTTGCCGTCAGCCGGCACCGGCTCCACGTAACCGTCCTTGTCGGTCTTGAACTCGGGGACCTTGTCCGGGGCGAGGATCGCGAGATAGGCGGCCTCCCACAACTGGTCGGCGCCGTTGCGCACGAAGACCAGCACCCAGCGGTTGTCACCGGGACCGTCGTCCTTGTCGCGGTTGCTGTCGGTGTCGGCGACGAACCAGCGGGGCCAGCCCGCCTTCTTCGGGATGAGGAACCGCGCGTCCGTCAACTCCAGCGGCTGGTGCCGGTCGTTGCCTTCCGGGTTCGTGACGCTCCTGGCCTTGAGCCCGGCCTGGTTGATCGCGCCCAGCGCACCGGTGACCCGGCCGGCGTCCAGCCCGGGGTCGAACGCCTTGTCCGCCTTGTTGTACGCCTCGGTGAAGTCCGCCAGCGCCTGGGCCGCCTCGGACTTCTTCGCCCCCGGAAGCACGGCCAGTTCACCGTGGACCGTCATGCACCCACTCGCGAGCAGCGACATCACCGTCGCCCCCGCCAGCGCGTGTCTCACACGTCGCCCCCGGCCCGCTGAAACACGCCCTGGCCCCGCCGCTGCCCGAATCGGCCTTCTCATCGGTCGCCTTCTGCTCCGTGACCCCCACTGACCGTCCGAACCCTACCCGTCCGCCTCGGAATCACGAGCGGGGTCCCGGTGCGCGGGTGCGGGAAGACCTCGACGGGCTGCCGGTAGACCCGGCTGAGGAGTTCGTCACCGAACACGGCGGCCGGCGGGCCGTCCGCGACGACCCGTCCCTCGTGCAGAACGGCGGCCCGGTCGGCGTGCGCGGCGGCCAGCCCGAGATCGTGCAGCACGACGACGACCGCGTCTCCGGCCGCCGCGCGGGCCCGGCAGATACGCAGCACCAACTCCTGGTGACGCAGGTCGAGTGAGGCGGTCGGCTCGTCGAGAAGGAGCAGCGGGGCGCGCTGGGCGAGGACGCGGGCGAGCGAGACACGGGCACGTTCACCGCCGGAGAGCGCCGAGAAGGGGCGGCGCGCGAATTCGCCGACCTCCGTCGCCGCCATCGCCTCGGCCACGGCGGTGTCGTCGTCGTCCTCGGACGCCGTGCCCGCCCAGGGCGCGCGGCCCATCCGTACGACCTCCTCCACCGGGAACGGGAAGGAGAGCATGGCGGCCTGCGGCAACACGGCCCGGCGCAGGGCGAGTTCGGGAGCGGACCAGTCGCCGGCGGGCCGGCCGGCGATCCGTACGCCGCCGCTGTCGCCACCCAGGTCGGCGGCGAGCGCGGACAGGAGCGTCGACTTGCCCGCCCCGTTGGGCCCGACGAGCGCCAGGACCTCACCCGCGCGCACGACGAGGTCGACACCGCCGCCGGCGTCACCGAGGACGTCGCGCCGCCCGAACCGTACGCGCAGGTCCCGCGCCTCGGCGACGACGTCCCCGTGGGCGACGGGGACGGGAAACTCCCGGCCCCGTACGGCGAATCCGCTCAGGAGCACGCGGTGCGCCGCGGCTTTCACGATCGTGCCGGCCCTCATGCCCAACCCCCTTGCCTGCGCCGCGTCCTGCGCAGCAGCCAGAAGAAGAACGGACTGCCGAAGAGCGCCGTCAGGACGCCCAGCGGCAGTTCGGCCGGGGCCGCCACCGTACGGGCCGCGAGATCGCCCGCGACCAGGACCAGCGCGCCCCCGAGCGCGCTGCCCGGTACCAGGAAGCGGTGGCCGGGGCCGTTCGCCATCCGCAGCAGATGCGGGACCAGGAGCCCGACGAACGCGATGATCCCGGCCACCGCCACGGCGGCGGCGGTCAGCAGCGCGACGACCAGGACGAGGACGACACGGAGCCGTTCGACGTCCACGCCCAGATGCCTGGCCGGCCGCTCGCCCAGCGCCAGGAGGTCCAACTTCCGTGCGTACAGGGGCGCGACGGCGAGGCCGAGCAGGGCGCACGGCAGGACGGCGAGGACCTTGGGCCAGGTCGCCTGCGCCAGCGAGCCGAGCTGCCAGAAGGTGATCTGGGTGATCTGCGCGTTGTCGGCGAAGAAGACGGACAGTCCGATGAGCGCGCCCGCGAAGGCGTTCACCGCGATGCCGGTGAGGATGAGCGTGACCACCTCCGTACGGCCCCCGGAGCGGGACATCGCGTACACCAGCAGCACGGTCAGCAGCCCGGAGACGAACGCGCAGACGGTGACCGTCCAGTTGCCGAGGAAGCTCAGGCCGAGCGCGATCGACGCGACGGCGCCGACCGCCGCGCCCGCCGAGATGCCGATGACACCCGGTTCGGCGAGCGGATTGCCGAACACGCCCTGCATCAGGGCGCCCGCGCAGCCCAGCGAGGCGCCGACGAGCAGCGCGAGGACGACGCGCGGGAGCCGGACGTTCCACAGGACGCTCTCGGGGACCCGTTCGAGCGCGGCGCCGCCGAGGCCGATCCGGTGCCGTACCGAGGCCAGGACGTCGCCGAGCGGGATGTCGTACGCGCCGAGCCCGGCGGAGAGGAGGCAGAGCAGGAGCAGTACGGCGAGAAGGGCGACGGTCAACAGCCAGGTTCCTCGCCGGTGTTGGGACCGCTTCCTCTCAACGGGCCCGGGCGGGGAGGTCTCCGGTGGCGCGGTGGTCACCGTGGGCGTGGTCGTCATGTCACTCGCCGTCCGGGTAGAGCTGCTCGACCAGGGAGGCGAGCACCTGGTCCGTACGGGGCCCGTAGTTGAGCAGCACCCCGTCGTCGACCGAGACGAACCTGCGGTCGAGACCGGCGGGCGTCTCGGCGACGCCCGGGATCTTCACCAGTCCGTCGGGCCCGCCCACCGACTCAAGTCCCTTGCTCATCAGGAGGATCGCGTCGGGCGCCGCCTTCGCCAGCGCCTCACTGGTGATCGCCGTGAAGTCCTTGTCCAGGCCGGACTCCTTGCCCGCGTCGACGGCGCCGGCCGCCTCCAGCAGTGAACTCGCCCCGGAATCACGGCCACCGAGCAGATAGACGGACGCCGAGCCGCGCAGATAGAGGAAGGCGACCCGCGGTCTCCCGCCGTCGCCTGGGGCCGGGATCCGCTTCTGTACGGCGGCGATCCGCTCGGCCGTACGCGCGCTCAGCTCGTCCCCCGCGGCGTCGACGCCGAGCGCCCGCGCGACCGTCCCGATGCGCGTGCCGACGTCGTCCAGGCCCTTCGCCGGCTCGACGACGAGCAGCGGGATCCCGGCGTCCCGAATCTGGTCGACGGCCTCCGCCGGCCCGGTGGTGGTCTCGGCGATGACCAGGGTGGGCCGGAGGGACAGGACGCTCTCGGCGGAGACGTCGTGGGCGCGGGTCACCACCGGCAGCTCCGCGGCCTGTTCGAAGGTGGCGGTGATGTCGCGGGCCACGACGTGCTTTCCGAGGCCGAGGGTGAAGACGATCTCGTTGAGCGATCCGGTCAGGGGCACGAGCCGGTCGGCGGAGGTGATGGTGACCTTCGTGCCGTCGGCGGAGTCCACGGTGACCGGGAGTTCCGGCTCGGGGACCGTGGCCAGCGGTTCGACGCGGTCGGCGGTGGCCGTCCTACCGGCGCCCTTCGCCGTCCCGCCGCCACCGCCGGGGCCGCGGGTGTCGCTGTCGCTTCCGCCGCAGCCGGTGGCGGCCAGGGCGAGGGTCAGCACCGAGATGAGTGCGCCCGCCAGGCGTTGAGTGCGCACGGAGTGCACCGTCCCGTCGTCCGTGGAGTCCCGAGAGGAGTCCGTCGAAGCGCCTGGACGGAAGGGTTCCGGCCGGGCTGGAGATAGCTTAGGTTAGCCTTACCTTGCTAGCCAGGTCCGGGGGTGACTTCATCAACCGGGCTCTCTCGGCGTGCCCATGGCCGTGCCCATAGCCGTGTCCGTCGCCGTGCTCGTAGCCGTGCACGTGTCCGCCTCCGGTTCGTCTCGTCCGCCACCGTCCGCCCTCTGTCTCCACGTGGGAGTGATCTTCTGATGCTGTCGTCCGGACCGGTGCGCGCTCTCGCCGTCGCGCTGCTCGCCGTGCTCGTCGGAGCCCTGATCCCGGCGGTCACGGCCCGGGCGGCGGACCGCACCGTGCAGGGCGGCAGGCTCGACTGGGGCATCAAGTCCTCCTTCCAGAGCTATGTCACCGGCCCCGTAGCGGGCGGCAGTTGGAGCCTGAACGGGGGCGCGGCCACCGTCGGCGGCAGCCAGTTCCGGTTCCACTCCGCCTCGGGGACCTACGACCCCGACAGCGGCGCCATGCGCGCCGGCTTCAGCGGCGGTGTCCGCTTCGTCGGTCACACCAAGCTCGACGGATCGCACGAACTGGACCTCACCATCAGCCGTCCCACGGTCCGTGTCTCCGGCGGCCGGGGCACCCTGCACGCCGATATGACCAGCAAGGCCAAGGGGAGCGGCGAGGTCACCACCTCCTCGCAGGTCCCGCTCGCCACGCTCGACCTCGGCGGGATCGACATGAGGGGCGGCGGCAGCCCGGTCGCCCTCAGCAACGTCCCCTCGACGCTCACCGCGCAGGGCGCCACCGCCTTCGCCGGTTACTACACGGCGGGCACGCCGCTCGACCCGGTCAGCCTCTCCGTGGACGTGGCCGCCGCCGCGGAGAACCCGGCGAAGAAGCCCGACGGGAAACCGGCCGACAAGGGCAAGAGCGCCGGCGAGGCCGACGACGAAGAGGCCGATGGCGCCCTGCGGGACGCGGCCGTCGACTGGGGAGTGCGCCGCACCTTCCGCGAGTACGTCACCGGCTCCATCGCCGAGGGCCGCTGGACGCTCGGCGACGGGGCACAGGACGGCGGCGCGCTGTTCCGCTTCCCGAAGGGCAAGGGCGCGTACGACGCGAAGAAGGGGACGCTCGACGCCGACTTCGCGGGCAGCGTCCGCTTCACCGGAAACCAACTGGACCTGACGCTCGGCGGGATCAGTGTTCAGGTGAAGGGCGGGAAGGGCACCCTGGCCGCCGACGTCACGAGCGAGGGCCGGGCGCCGCGCCGGGCCGTCTCGCTGGTCACCTTCGTCGCCGGGGACTTCACGCCGAAGGACGGTCTCGCCGTACTCACCGAGGCTCCCGCGACGCTCACCGAGGCAGGCGCCGAGGCGTTCGGCTCCATGTACAGGCCGGGCACGGTGATGGATCCCGTCTCGCTCGCCGTCGCCGTCGACAAGCGGGCGAAGCTGCCCGCGCTGCCCGATCTGGGCAGTGACGTCGAGGCCTCCGCCGCTCCGGAGGCCGACGCGGCCGGCGGACCCACCAAGCCGGCGGGGGTGGACGATGCCGCGTCCGCCTCCGCCTCCTCGTCCTCCGACGCCCTTACGTACGTGGGCATCGGCGGCGGTCTGCTGCTGGCCGCCGCGCTCGCGGTGTACCTCGGCGTCCGGCGCCGCGCCTCGACGGCGTCGCCCGGCCCCGGCCCCGATTCGGATTC
>NZ_JAAPBF010000051.1 GCF_022695985.1 Streptomyces sp. NP-1717
TTGCGCTGGCTGTACATCTTGACCCCGGCCAGGACGAGCATCAGCACACCGCCGGCGATGACGAGCATCACGGTGGGAGTCAGTTCGGAGACCCTGACCTGGAACGTCATGGGGCTGCCGTACGGCCGGTTGTCGGTCGTGTAGAGCTGCGCCGTCAGCTCCACCGGGCCGTTGGCGTTGGCCGCGCCGGTGAACTTCACCACCTGGGTGTGTCCGCCGTCGACCCTGATCGGCTGCTCGGCGACCGCGCTGCCGTCGTCCAGCTTCAGACGGGTCGCGTTCGTGGACTGCAGACGCAGGACGAGATTGTCGACGCCCTGCAGGAGCTGGTTCTGGACCGTCACCGGGATGGTCGCGCTGCGTCCCGACAGGGTCAGCTCGGACTTCTGGATGAGCTGGACCTCACTGGCGAGGCTCGTCAGATAGCGGTTCACCGAGTCGCGGTACTGCTCGGCGCCCTTGGCGTCGCCCCGCCAGGACGTGGAGACCGCCCTGTTGACGGCGTTGGCGAAGGGCGTCGCCACCCGGTCGGGGAGGGTGAGGATGGCCTTGAACTTCCCCAGCCGCTCCCCCATCCCCTTGAGCTCCTCGAACACCGACGCGGGGAGTTCCTGGTCACGCAGCTTGTCCGGATACCGCGTCGGGCCGGGCACCTTGGTGTTCGCGTTGGTGTCCGGCTTCGCGGCGGCGGCCGCGACCAGGTCGGACGGCTGGGTCCAGCGCTTTCCGTCCAGGCCCTGGAGCGCGCGGGCCATGGACTGCGCCTGGCTGGCCGACGGCGTGCGCTGCGGGGCGACGACGATGTCGCGCTGCTTCGAGGGGTCCTGGAGGTTCACGGCCAGCGTCTGGGCGAGGAACTTCTGGACCGCGAGCGTGGAGGCGCCCGCCTTGGTCACATCGCCCTGGAAGGCGGTGGACAGCCGGGTGTCGCTGACCACGGCCGTCGTGCCGCCGCCGATGGGCCGCGCCGCGCTCGCCGTGTACGGCAGGTTGTCCTGGATGCTGTCGCTGCGCGAGATCACCTTGTCGGCGCCCGCGGAGGTCGCCACGTCGACGATCGACGGGTCCACCGCGCCGTCCGCGGGCCACGCGAAGTCGGTGGCGGGCGGCACATGAAGGATGGTCTCCACGGTCTTCCCGGCCACTTCGCTGGAGCTCTGGAGATGGCCGAGGGTCCCGGAGACGTTCTCGCCGCCGTGGGCCAGCGACGCCAGGTCGGGGTCGCCGAAGGGCAGCGCGACGATGTCGGGGTTGTCCTGGACGGCCTTCTCCAGGGCGTTGAGCCAGGTCCTGGCCACGAGCTGGTTCTTGCCCGCGACCGTGGACTTGCCTTCCCTGACGCGGTACGGGTCGGTCATCGCCTCGACGGTGGCGAGGAGGTCCGGATCGACGACCCAGGTGACCGGGAGCTGACTGCCGAGCGAGACGAGCTGCTCCAGCCGGCCGCCGGGGGCCAGCTCCTCGGCCAGGTCGTCGTTCTCGAAGACCGGGGTCTGCTGGTCGTCCGACCCGGTCTCGGCGGAGACGTGCGACGTGGAGATCAGCGGCCAGAGATAGGTGAACTTGGTCTTCTTGTCCACCGAGTCCGGCTGCCACGGCAGGAACGTCCTGCGGACGCCGAGCGTGTGGTCGTACGGTTCGGCCGCCGTCCGGCCCGTCAGCGTCACACCGAGCTGGTAGACGCCGTCCGCCCCGAGGCCGAGCTTGCTCACCGGAACCGACAGGGCGAAGTCGTAGCTGATGCCGGAGTCGAGCTTCGCGAACTCGACCTTGTACTTGCCGCCCACCGGCAGCGGGTCGTACGTCGTGTCGTTGGAGCGCTCGACGGCGTCGTCGATGGCGGTCCGGCCGGTGAGCTGCGGGCCCACCCGGAGATCGACCTGCGCGTCGGTGACGGCCTTCTTGCCCTTGTTGGTCACCGTGCCGGAGATCGTGAGGGTGTCACCCTTGGTGGGCGCGCTGGGCGCCAGCGTGTCGAGTGCGACGGAGACGGTGTTCGGACCGGACGGTTCCGCGGCGGCACTCGCCGGGGAGCCCTTGGCGGCCCCTGTGGTGGCCGCGGAGACGGGCGAGGCGGTCGAGCCCGCCGCGGACGCCTGCGGCGCCGCGAGGCCCCCCAGCAGCCCGGCCAGGAGCGGCACCCCTGCGGCCACGGCGGCGGTACGCCCCAGCCATCGGCGGGCAGGAGAGTGCTTCATCCCCTGGATGTCTGCCGCCTCGGCCACGCGCCCGCCCGTCCCTCGTCGTCAATGGTCTTCGTCGTTGGTCGTCGTCGATTGTGCGTCCACGCATGGTAACGATGTGCGCTGTGACGAAGTGCCGGGGACCGCCCTTCATGATCGCAGGAATCTCATGGGCGGTGGAAACCGGTGCCCCGGAAACCCGGGCGCTGGGGCCGGCCGGGGCACGTACCCTTTTCTGTTGTGCCGAACGCCAACGAAGAGACTCCCCTTGCACTGAGTCAGGTGCAGCGCCGCGCGGTCAGCGAACTGCTGCGGGTGTCCCCTGTCGCCGACGACCTCGCGCGCCGATTCCAGGAGGCGGGCTTCACCCTCGCCCTGGTCGGAGGCTCGGTGAGGGACGCCCTCCTCGGCCGCCTCGGCAACGACCTCGACTTCACGACCGACGCCAGGCCCGACGACGTACTGAAGATCGTCCGGCCCTGGGCGGACTCGGTGTGGGAGGTCGGGATCGCCTTCGGCACGGTCGGTGTCCAGAAGGCGGGCCGGGTCGGTGACGAACGGCAGGACTTCCAGATCGAGGTCACGACCTACCGCTCCGAAGCCTACGACCGCACGTCGCGCAAGCCCGAGGTGTCGTACGGGGACTCCATCGAGGACGATCTCGTCCGCCGGGACTTCACCGTCAACGCGATGGCGGTCGCTCTGCCGCAGAAGGAGTTCATCGACCCGCACGGCGGTCTCCAGGACCTCGCCGCGGGTGTGCTGCGCACGCCCGGCACCCCGGAGGCGTCCTTCTCCGACGATCCGCTGCGCATGCTCAGGGCCGCGCGCTTCGCCGCGCAGCTGGACTTCGAGGTCGCCCCCGATGTCGTCGCGGCCATGAAGGCCATGGCCGAGCGCATCGGGATCGTCTCGGCCGAGCGCGTACGGGAGGAGCTCAACAAGCTGATCCTCTCCGGCCACCCGCGCAAGGGCCTGGCGCTGCTCGTCGACACCGGACTCGCGGAGCGCGTCCTGCCGGAGCTGCCCGCGCTGCGGCTGGAGAGCGACGAGCACCACCGGCACAAGGACGTGTACGAGCACTCGCTGACCGTCCTGGAGCAGGCCATCGACCTGGAGGAGAAGGGGCCGGACCTGGTGCTGCGGCTGGCCGCGCTGCTCCATGACATCGGCAAGCCCCGGACACGGCGCTTCGAGAAGGACGGCGGGGTCTCCTTCCATCACCACGAGGTGGTGGGGGCGAAGCTGACCAAGAAGCGGATGACTGAGCTCAAGTACTCGAACGAGCTGGTGAAGGACGTCTCGCGACTGGTGGAGCTGCATCTGCGCTTCCACGGCTACGGGACGGGCGAGTGGACGGACTCGGCGGTGCGGCGGTACGTACGCGACGCCGGCCCGCTGCTGGACCGGCTCCACAAGCTGACCCGCTCGGACTGCACCACCCGCAACAAGCGCAAGGCGACCGCGCTCTCGCGGGCCTACGACGGGCTTGAGGAGCGGATCGCGCAGTTGCAGGAGCAGGAGGAGCTCGACTCCATCCGGCCAGACCTGGACGGCAACCAGATCATGGAGACGCTGGGTGTCGGTCCGGGGCCGGTCATCGGGGCCGCGTACAAGTTCCTGCTGGAGCTGCGGCTGGAGAACGGGCCCATGGGGCGTGACGAAGCGGTGAGCGCGCTGAAGGAATGGTGGTCTTCGCAGAGCTGAGTACACGGCGGCGGGCCGGGTGCCCGGACCTGCGCCTGCGGCAGGGTCTCGCGGTCGATGTTTCACGTGAAACATCGACCGGGGGACGCCGAAGCGAGGGGGCGACGTTTCACGTGAAACATCGCCCCCTTCGCGCGTGCTCTCCGCGCTATCCGTACTTCTTCGCGTGCCTCTTCCAGCGGAACAGTCCTGCCGCGGTGCACGCGTACAGCACCGCGACCCCGAGGACGAGCGGTGCGGAGCGGCCGTCCGGCGGCAGTATCAGCGCGGCGACCCCGGCCGCGCCCACGAATGCGACGTTGAACAGCACGTCGTAGAGGGAGAAGACCCGCCCTCGGTACGCGTCGTCCACCGACGTCTGCACCACCGTGTCCGTCGAGATCTTGGCGCCTTGGGTGGTCAGACCGAGAACGAACGCGGCGGCGAGCATCGGGGTGGGGGCGAACGGCAGCGCCAGCGCCGGTTCCAGTACGGCCGCCGAAGCGGCGCACGCCATCATCCAGCCGAACGAGCCGAGACGCCCGACCGCCGACGGTGTGACCACGGCGGCGGCGAAGAAGCCCGCCCCCGAGACGAGCAGGGCCATCCCCAGCAGTGCGATCCCGTCGTCCTCCGTGTTCGACCAGGCGTACCGGCAGAGCATCAGCACCATCACGGTCAGCGCCCCGTAGCAGAAGCGCATCAGCGTCATGGCGAGCAGCGCGACCGCCGCGTCACGGCGCTCCGCCAAATGGCGCAGCCCTTCGCCGAGTCCGCGCGCGGTGGAGGCGAGAGCGGCCTTCAGCCGGGGCTGTACGAGTCCCGGATCGGGGCCGAGGAGATCGCGGGTCATCGTGACCGACGCCAGCGCCGACGTCAGATACAGCGCGGCGCCCAGCAGTACGACGGCGGCGTCGGAGCTGGAGACGACCAGCCGCACCAGGAAGGCGAGCCCGCCGCCCGCGGTCGCGGCGAGCGTGCCGGCCGTCGGGGAGAGGGAGTTGGCGACGACCAGGTGTCCGTCCTCGACGACGCGGGGCAGCGAAGCCGACAGCCCGGCGAGTACGAACCGGTTGACGGCTGTCACGGCGAGCGCGGAGACGTAGAAGAGCCAGTCCGGCATGGAGGAGAGGATCAGTACGGCGGTACAGGCCGCGAGAACGGCCCGGAGCAGATTGCCGTACAGGATGACCTGGCGCCGCCGCCAGCGGTCGAGCAGCACCCCGGCGAACGGGCCGATGAGCGAGTACGGCAGCAGCAGGACGGCCATGGCGGAGGCGATGGCGCCCGGGGAGGTCTGTTTCTCGGGGGAGAACACGACGTGCGCGGCGAGCGCGACCTGGAAGACCCCGTCCGCCGCTTGCGACAGCAGACGCACGGTCAGCAGACGGCGGAAGTTCGGCAGACGCAGGAGCACACGCAGATCGCGCACGACAGACATGTGAATCAGCGTCACACACGGCACGCCCGTCACATGCGAAGGGTCCCCGGGCAGTCTGCCCGGGGACCCTTCGCATGGTGCGTGTCAACGGGGGAGACCGGCGTTACACCGGTCCGGTCCCCCGAGGGATTCGCCGAGGGGTCAGCGCTCGACCTCGCCCTTGATGAACTTCTCCACGTTCTCGCGGGCCTCGTCGTCGAAGTACTGCACCGGCGGGGACTTCATGAAGTACGAGGAGGCGGAGAGGATCGGGCCGCCGATGCCGCGGTCCTTGGCGATCTTCGCGGCGCGCACGGCGTCGATGATGACACCCGCGGAGTTCGGGGAGTCCCAGACCTCCAGCTTGTACTCCAGGTTCAGCGGAACGTCACCGAAGGCGCGGCCCTCGAGGCGGACGTACGCCCACTTGCGGTCGTCCAGCCACGCCACGTAGTCCGAGGGGCCGATGTGGACGTTGTCGGCGCCCATGTCACGGTCGCGGATCTGCGAGGTGACCGCCTGCGTCTTGGAGATCTTCTTGGACTCCAGGCGGTCGCGCTCCAGCATGTTCTTGAAGTCCATGTTGCCGCCGACGTTCAGCTGCATCGTGCGGTCCAGGACCACGCCGCGGTCCTCGAACAGCTTCGCCATCACACGGTGCGTGATGGTGGCGCCGACCTGCGACTTGATGTCGTCACCGACGATCGGGACACCGGCCTCGGTGAACTTGTCCGCCCACTCCTTCGTGCCGGCGATGAAGACCGGAAGAGCGTTGACGAAGGCGACCTTGGCGTCGATGGCGCACTGCGCGTAGAACTTCGCGGCGTCCTCGGAACCGACGGGCAGGTAGCAGACCAGGACGTCGACCTGCTTGTCCTTGAGGACCTGGACGACGTCGGCCGGGGTTTCGTCCGACTCCTCGATTGTCTCCCGGTAGTACTTGCCGAGCCCGTCGTAGGTGTGGCCGCGCTGGACGGTCACGCCCGAGTTCGGGACGTCGCAGATCTTGATGGTGTTGTTCTCGCTGGCACCGATGGCGTCCGCGAGGTCGAGACCGACCTTCTTCGCGTCGACATCGAAGGCGGCGACGAACTCGACGTCCCCCACGTGGTACTCGCCGAACTGCACGTGCATCAGGCCGGGCACCTGGCCGGCCGGATCGGCGTCCTTGTAGAACTCGACGCCCTGCACCAGCGAGGCGGCACAGTTGCCCACGCCGACAATGGCTACGCGAACGGAACCCATCCTGGTTGCTCCCTGTGTGTGATCTCAATGTTGCGATGAAGCCCCGCGTTGATGCGGACCCTCATGTGGTGGTGTCCTCGGACGGATCCGGCTGGCCGGGGACTCCAGGAGGCGAACCTCCGGAAGTTCCCCGGAGCCGGGGCAGGCCGCCCTCGTCTCCCGTTGTGCTGTTGGTCGTACCGCTCGCCGGGCTGTTCGTGCCGGTCGTGCCGTCCGTCGTGCTGTCCCGCCGCGCGGAGGGGCTGTCGGGGCCGGACTCCCGCCGGTCCCGTCCCGCCCGCTCGCTCTCGATGAGCTCGTTGAGCCAGCGCACTTCGCGCTCCACGGACTCCATGCCGTGCCGCTGAAGTTCGAGCGTGTAGTCGTCGAGGCGTTCCCGGGTACGGGCCAGGGAAGCGCTCATCTTCTCCAGGCGCTCCTCCAGCCGGCTGCGACGGCCTTCCAGCACGCGCATGCGTACCTCGCGCTCCGTCTGTCCAAAGAAGGCGAAGCGAGCGGCGAAGTGCTCGTCCTCCCAGGCGTCCGGGCCCGTCTGTGACAGCAGATCCTCGAAGTGCTCCTTACCGTCCGCTGTCAGCCGGTAGACGATTTTCGCCCGGCGGCCCGCGAGTGACGCGGCGAGCGCCTCCTCGGGCGCACTGCCGGGCTCCTCGATCAACCATCCGTTGGCGACGAGCGTCTTGAGGCACGGATACAGCGTTCCGTAACTGAAGGCCCGGAAGATCCCCAGCGAGGTGTTGAGCCGTTTCCGCAGCTCGTAGCCGTGCATCGGAGACTCACGCAGCAGACCCAGAACAGCGAATTCGAGGATGCCCGAGCGTCTGCTCACTTGCGCCTCCTCCGTCGTCCCGGCTGATTATGCCGTCCCGATGTATCGACTCGATACATCGGGACGATAGAACACCGATGCTGATGGGACAAGAGGGGCCAAGGTGAACGGCGTCACATCGCCGATTCACTGCGAGTAACTTGCCTGATTTGGGGTGAAGTTCAGATCTCGGCGGGTTTGACCCTGCGTAGTCTGTGCGGCATGCAGACCACCGGGAACCGCGTGACGTGTGAGAGCGTCATCGTTCTGGATGCATGCCGGATGAGCCCGAGGCCGGGCACATCCGTATTCATTTCGGGGGGACCGGAACTCAACTGCCGCTTCCAGGCGTTCGCGCCTGCCCGAGGAGTAGTCGTTCGATGAGCGAGCACCGTCGCAAACAGCCTCAGCCACAGGGTGGCCAGGGTGGCGGACGAGCCGCGGCCAGGCGCGCCGCGCAGCGGCCGACAGGCCGCCGCGCGGACCCTTCGCGTGGAGTCCCCACGGCGTCCCACTCCGACTCCCATGAGCCGGAGCCTTCCTACGGAGGCCGAGCCGAAGCACGCAAAGCGGCCCAGCGGGGTCGACGCCGTGGCGCCGAGGGGGGCGGCGCCGGCGCGGGGGGCCACGGCGGAGGCCGCCGCGGTGGCGGACCCGACGGCCCCGGCCGCGGGCGTGGCGGGAGGCCGGGCAGGAAGCGGCTGATCGACTACCCGAGGCACGACAAGTACGGATGGCGTCGCTGGGTGCCGTCCTGGAAGCTCGTGACCGGTCTCTTCATCGGCTTCCTCGGTGGTCTGATGGCCGCGGGCTCGATCGCGTACGCCCTGGTGGAGAAGCCCCAGGTGAGCCTGGCCTCCAAGGCCCAGAACAACGTCTACCTCTGGGACGACGGAACGCCGATGGTCTCCACCGGCGGTGAGGTCAACCGCCAGATCGTCGGGATCGAGCAGATTCCCGCGGCGATGCAGAACGCCGTGATCTCGGCGGAGAACAAGACGTTCAGGGAAGACTCGGGCGTCGACCCCATGGGTATCGGCCGGGCCGTGTTCAACATGGCCAAGGGCGGCCAGACGCAGGGTGGCTCCACCATCACCCAGCAGTTCGTCAAGAACGCCATGCTCAGCCAGGACCAGACCTTCAAGCGCAAGTTCGAAGAGCTGTTCATCTCCATCAAGGTCGGCGCCGACATGGAGAAGCCCGACATCATGGCGGGCTACCTCAACACCTCCTACTACGGACGCGGCGCCTACGGCATCCAGGCGGCGGCCCGTACGTACTACGGCGTGGACGCCAGGGAGCTCAACCCGAGCCAGTGCGCCTTCCTGGCGACGCTCCTCAAGGGCGCGACGTACTACGACCCGAACGGCAACCCGTCGATCGACGCGAACGCCACGCAGAAGAGCAACACCGAGCGGGCGACGAAGCGCTGGAGGTGGATCCTCGACGAGATGGTGAAGGACGGCCATCTCGAGGCGGCGGAGCGGGCGAAGTACGGCAAGTTCCCGATGCCGGACCCGCCGAAGAAGAACGCACAGCTCGGCGGCCAGGTCGGCTACCTCGTGGACCTCGCCAAGGCCTACTTCATCAACAACAACGACAAGTACACGGCCGAAGACCTGGCCAAGGGCGGCTTCGAGATCAAGACGACCTTCAACAAGAAGAAGGTCAACGCGCTCAACAAGGCCGTCACCGACATCTACAAGGCGAACATCGACCCCGAGAAGCGCCCGAAGACGGACACCCACGTCCAGTTCGGCGGCGCCTCGGTGGAGCCCTCGACCGGCAAGATCGTCGCGATCTACGGCGGGCAGGACGCCACCAAGCACTTCACCAACAACGCCGACCAGACCGGTGCCCAGGTCGGATCGACCTTCAAGCCGTACGTCCTGGCGGCGGCGATGCGCGACGGTGTGCGGGACCCCGAGCTCGGACCGGAGCAGGGCGCCGAGTCGCGTACGAAGGTCTCGCCGGACAAGAGCGAGTACAACGGCAAGAACAAACTGAAGATCAAGGACTACAACGGCGACATCTGGACCAACGAGAAGGGCGAGGAGTGGCACCAGCGCAACGACGGTGACGAGAACTACGAGGACATCAACCTGCGCGAGGCCATGAAGGTCTCGGCCAACTCCCCCTTCGTCCAGCTCGGTATGGACGTGGGCATTCCGCAGGTCCGAGAGGCCGCCGTCGACGCGGGACTGCTGGCGGACAGCCTTCCGGGCGGCAGCAACCCGTCGTTCTCCATCGGTATCGCCGACCCCAGCGCCATCCGCATGGCGGGCTCGTACGCCACCTTCGCCGACAACGGGACCCAGCGTGATCCCTACTCCGTCCAAGAGGTCAAGAAGGAAGGCGTTCGCGTCTTCAAGTACGACAAGAAGCCGCAGAGCACGTTCGACGCCGACATCGCGCAGAACGTGACGGATGTCCTGAAGTCCGTGGTCATGGAGAAGGGCGGCACGGGCACCTCGGCGCAGCTGCCGGACGGCCGTGAGGTCGCCGGCAAGACCGGTACCACCGACGGCAACAAGTCGGCCTGGTTCGTGGGCTACACCCCGCAGCTCTCGACGGCCATCGACATGTACCGGCTGGACGACAACGCCGAGAACAAGAACCGCAAGTTCCTGGAGATGTACGGCACCGGCGGCCAGGACACGATCCACGGAGCGTCGTTCCCGGCCGACATCTGGCGGGAGTACATGACGGTCGCGATGAAGGGCAAGGAAGCGCTGAAGTTCCCCGAGCCCTCGCCGATCGGCGAAGCGGTCTACGGCGGCGGCGTGCCGAGCCCTGAGCCGACGCCGACGGAGCAGCCGTCCGAGAAGCCGTCCGAGAAGCCGTCCGAGTCCCCGTCCGAGGAGCCCTCCGAGTCCCCGAGCCCGACCGAGTCCTGCGAACAGTGGAACGGCTGTGAGGACGGAGGCCCCGGTAATCCGGGTGGTCCGGGAGGTGAGGATCCCGGCGGAGTCATCGGGGATCCCGGCTCGTCGACCAGTCCACCACCGGAGACCGGAGATCCCGAGGGTGGCGACGGCGGGGGCTTGTTCGGAGGCCAGGGGGGCCGCGGACAGTGACGCGAAGGCCGTCGCACCAGGGACGTACACAGACCGTGTGCGGACCGGTGCGGCGGCCTTCGCCGTGCCGCGGCGGCGTACGGCAGGATGGGCGGCATGCCGAGCACAGAAGACATCGCGGTGCCCAAGGACCGGCCGGTCGTACCGCCCACCAGGCGGGACAGGATCGCCGCGGCGGGCAGCGAGCTGATCGGCGGGCCCATCGGCCGCTGGGCCTGGTACGGCACCAGCCGTCTCACGCCGGTACGCGTGGTCGCGCTGGTGGCGATCGGGATGTTCGCGCTCGGCATGGTGCAGAAGATGCCCTGTTACGAATGGGCCTGGTTCCGGGGCGCCAGCTCCCAGTACACGCACGCCTGTTACTCCGACATCCCGCACCTCTTCCTCGGACGGGGCTTCGCGGACGGTCTCGTGCCGTACTTCGACCGCCTGGGCGGCGACATGCAGTACCTGGAGTACCCCGTCCTGACGGGGCTGTTCATGGAGGTCGCCTCCTGGCTCACCCCCGGTGACGGTTCGATCCAGCACCGCGAGCAGATGTACTGGATGGTCAACGCGGGCATGCTGATGATCTGTGCGGTGATCATCGCCGTGTGCGTCGCCCGCACCCACCGGCACCGCCCCTGGGACGCCCTGCTGCTGGCCCTCGCGCCCGCCTTCGCCCTCACCGCCACCATCAACTGGGACCTGCTGGCCGTCGCGCTCCTGGCGGCCGGGATGCTGATGTGGTCGCGCGGCCGTCCGCTGGCGTTCGGCATCCTGATCGGCCTCGCGACGGCGGCCAAGCTCTACCCCGTACTGCTCCTGGGGCCGCTGCTGCTGCTGTGCTGGCGCGCGGGGCGGCTGCGGGAGTTCGGGGTGGCGCTGGGCGGTACGGCCTTCTCGTGGCTGCTGGTGAACCTCCCGGTGATGCTGTTCGCGCCGGAGGGGTGGAAGAAGTTCTACACGTTCAGCCAGGAGCGGCAGGTCGACTTCGGATCGTTCTGGCTGATCATCACGCAGCGCACGGGGCGGTCCCTGGAGGTCGAGACCGTCAACACCTGGTCGATGGTGCTGATGGTGCTGGCGTGCGCGGGCATCGCGGCGCTCGCGCTGACGGCGCCGCGGCGGCCCCGGTTCGCCCAGCTCGCCTTCCTGGTCGTCGCCGCCTTCATCCTGACCAACAAGGTCTACTCGCCGCAGTACGTGCTGTGGCTGATCCCGCTCGCCGCGCTGGCCCGGCCGCGGTGGCGGGACTTCCTGGTCTGGCAGGCCTGCGAGGTCATGTACTTCCTGGGCATCTGGATGTATCTCGCGTACACGACGAGCGGGGACGCCCACAAGGGGCTGCCGACCGAGGGCTACCAACTGGCCATCGCGCTGCACCTGCTGGGGACGCTGTACCTGTGTGCCGTCGTCGTACGGGACATTCTGCTGCCGGAGCGCGACGGCGTACGGCGCGACGGTTCGGACGATCCGTCGGGCGGGGTGCTGGACGGGGCGCGGGACGTGTTCGTACTGGGCGGGGCCGCCCGGTCCGGTGCGTACACGGCGCACACGGTGGAGGCGTCTCAGCGCGTCTCGTGGGGGGTCCGGCCGCCCGGCGCGGCGTGAGCCCTCGGCAGACGGGTTGAAAAGCGACGGCCGGCCGGCGCCCTGGTGGGCTGCCGGCCGGCCGTCGTCTTCGGGACTTCTCTCCCGCGGGCCAGGCGGGCCTTTGAAGACAGGTCCTAGCGGTCCACGAGCCGGTCGAACTGTGTCGTCGTGTGGCGCAGGTGCGCCACCAGCTCGTCGCCCACCTTGGGCTCCTGCGCGTCGGCCGGCACGAACAGGATCGACACCTGCATGTGCGGCGGCTCGGCGAACCAGCGCTGCTTGCCCGACCACACGAACGGCGAGAGGTTGCGGTTGACCGTCGCCAGGCCCGCCCGCGCGACGCCCTTGGCGCGCGGCATCACGCCGTGCAGTGCCTTGGGCGCCTCGAGTCCGACACCGTGCGACGTGCCGCCCGCGACGACCACCAGCCAGCCCTCGGAGGCGGTCTTCTGCTGGCGGTAGCCGAACCGGTCGCCCTTGACGACGCGGGTCACGTCCAGCACGGCGCCCCGGTACTGGGTCGCCTCGTGGTCGCCCAGCCACAGCCGCGTACCGATACGGGCGCGGAACCGGGTCTGCGGGAACTGCCGCTGGAGACGCGCCAGTTCCTCGGCGCGCAGATGGCTGACGAACATGGTGTGCAGCGGGAGCCGGGCCGCGCGCAGCCGGTCCATCCAGCCGATGACCTCCTCGACCGCGTCGGAACCGTCCGTGCGGTCGAGGGGCAGGTGCAGCGCGAAGCCTTCGAGGCGCACGTCCTCGATGGCCGCGTGGAGCTGGCCGAGCTCCTCCTCGCGGACACCGTGGCGCTTCATCGAGCTCATGCACTCGATGACGACGCGGGCGCCCACCAGCGCGAAGACGCCGTCGACCGAGGAGACGGAGCGGATGACGCGGTCGGGCAGCGGCACGGGCTCCTCGCCCCGGCGGAACGGCGTCAGGACCAGGAGATCGCCGCTGAACCAGTCCTTGATGCGGGCGGCTTCGTAGATGGTGCCGACGGCGAGGATGTCGGACTCGAAGCGGGAGGTCTCCTCGGAGAGCCGTTCGTGACCGAAGCCGTAGCCATTGCCCTTGCAGACCGGGACGAGGCCCGGGAACTGGTCAATGACCGACTTCTGGTGCGCCCGCCAGCGCGCGGTGTCGACGTAGAGGGAGAGCGCCATGCCGGTCCGGAACCTTTCTCGTGGCTGCGGTGTATGAAGGATATGAACGTTCTAGGGGGTCTTGAGGGCCTTACACAATTATCGGGCGGGCCGGTGGGCATTTCCGGCGCCTGGCACCGCAGCCTGCTGATCGTCGGCACTCCCCTGTCCACCGGGTCGGGATACGGGTCAACGGCGAGACATGTACATGTCGAGAGCCTTGTGGAGCAACTTGTTGAGCGGGAAGTCCCACTCACCCACGTACTCGACGGCCTCGCCACCCGTTCCCACCTTGAACTGGATGAGACCGAACAGGTGATCCGTCTCGTCGAGGGAGTCGGAGATCCCGCGCAGGTCGTAGACGGTCGCGCCCATCGCATAGGCGTCGCGCAGCATCCGCCACTGCATCGCGTTCGACGGCCGGACCTCCCGCTTGTGGTTGGCCGACGCCCCATAGGAGTACCAGACATGGCCGCCCACGATGAGCATCGTCGCCGCCGCGACGTTCTCCCCCTCGTGCCGGGCGAAGTACAGCCGCATGCGGTTGGGGTCCTCGGAGTTGAGGACGGTCCACATCCGCTGGAAGTACGAGAGCGGCCGCGGGCGGAAGTGGTCGCGCTCGGCGGTGATCTCGTACAGCCGCTGCCACTCGGCGAGGTCGTCGTAGCCGGCCTGGACGACCTCGACGCCCGCCTTCTCCGCCTTCTTGATGTTGCGCCGCCACAGCTGGTTGAAGCCCTTGAGGACGTCGTCCAGCGAGCGGTTCGCCAGCGGCACCTGGAAGACGTAGCGGGGCTGTACGTCTCCGAAGCCCGCCCCGCCGTCCTCGCCCTGCTGCCAGCCCATCTTGCGCAGCCGGTCGGCCACTTCGAAGGCGCGCGGCTCGATGTGGGTGGCCTCCACGTCGCGCAGCCGCTTGACGTCCTGGTCCTGGATCCCCGACTTGATGGCCGCCGCGTCCCAGCGGCGGATCACCACCGGCGGCCCCATCTTCACGGAGAAAGCGCCCTGGTTCCTCAGGTGCGCCAGCATCGGCTGGAGCCAGTCGGCCAGGTTCGGGGCGTACCAGTTGATGACCGGGCCCTCGGGCAGATACGCCAGATACCGCTTGATCTTGGGCAGTTGGCGGTAGAGCACCAGACCGGCGCCGACCAGCTGGCCGTCCCTGTCGAACCAGCCCAGGCTCTCCGAGCGCCACTCCGTCTTCACGTCCGCCCACGCGGGGACCTGGCAGTGGCTGGCCGCGGGCAGGCTCTGGATGTACGCCAGATGCTGCTCGCGACTGATGGTGCTCAGCGTCAGGGTCATGCGGGGCGCTCCTCGCAGATGTGTCCCCATGGAGTAGGGGGGCTCCGGCTCTCGCGCCGAAGCCTACTTGCCGCAGGAGCGCCCCGGCTGGCCACGGGGCGGAGCGGGCGTCAGCCCAGCAGTCCGCCGAACAGTCCGCCGTGCGCCATCCCGAGGTAGAAGCCGACGGCCGAGGAGCCCAGGCCCATGATCAACGCGAACCGCTCGTGGGTCGTCACCGAGACGAACTGGCCGTACAGACCCGTGAGGATGCCGATGAGCCCCGCCCAGGAGCTGAGGAGGTGCAGGTTGTCGAACATCCCCGAGACGAACGCGGTGACACCCACCACGGCGGTCACCCAGAGAAGGATGTCCTGGAGGGGATGGGGCCGGTGGTCGGAGGCGAAGAGAGAACCGGTCGTCTTCTGCCGCCCTGCGTTCGGTTGCATTGCCTGCTGTGCCATGGGGCACCTCCTGGCGCCTTGCCGGAGGGCGGCGCACCGTAGCGCCGCCCGCACCCGATGTGTCCAGGGTGCGTCCCTCCCCGGCCGGATTTCAACCGGAAGCCGGTCAAGAGGTAGTCTGTACGGTCTGCACCGGTGTCTGCCCAGGCCAGAGCGCGATCCTCGCTCGTCGAGCGGGATTGTCAGTGGCGGCCGATACCGTTGCTCACGCATCACGACCCTCCTGCCACGGAACGACCGTGGCCGCTGAGTCCAAAGGAGGTGGGTTCCACATGCGTCACTACGAGGTGATGGTCATCCTCGACCCCGATCTCGAGGAGCGAGCAGTCTCCCCGCTGATCGAGAACTTCCTCTCCGTCGTCCGTGAGGGCGACGGAAAGGTGGAGAAGGTCGACACCTGGGGCCGTCGTCGTCTCTCTTACGAGATCAAGAAGAAGCCCGAGGGCATCTACTCGGTCATCGATCTGCAGGCTGAGCCCGCGATCGTCAAGGAGCTCGACCGACAGATGAACCTGAACGAGTCGGTCCTCCGGACCAAGGTCCTCCGTCCCGAGACCCACTGAGCCTCCGGCTCCAGCGGTTATCGGGTCCGAGTAGCAGCCAGCAGCAGAAGCAATCCCCGCCGAGAGGTTCACCCAATGGCAGGCGAGACCGTCATCACGGTCGTCGGCAATCTCGTCGACGACCCCGAGCTGCGCTTCACCCCGTCCGGTGCGGCGGTCGCGAAGTTCCGTGTCGCGTCCACTCCCCGCATCTTCGACAAGCAGACCAATGAGTGGAAGGACGGCGATGGCCTGTTCCTCACCTGCTCGGTCTGGCGTCAGGCGGCGGAGAATGTCGCCGAGTCGCTTCAGCGGGGCATGCGCGTCGTCGTGCAGGGCCGGCTGAAGCAGCGGTCGTACGAGGACCGCGAAGGCGTCAAGCGCACGGTCTACGAACTGGACGTCGAGGAAGTCGGCCCCAGCCTGAAGACCGCCACGGCCAAGGTCACCAAGACCACCGGTCGTGGTGCCCAGGGCGGCTACGGCGGCGGTGGCGGCGGTCAGCAGCAGGGCGGCGGCAACTGGGGCGGCGGCCCCGGTGGCGGTCAGCAGCAGGGCGGCGGCGGAGGATCCTCCGACGACCCCTGGGCGACCAGCGCGCCGGCCGGCGGTGGCCAGCAGCAGGGTGGCGGAGGCAACGGAGGCGGTTGGGGCGGAAGCTCCGGCGGTTCCGGCGGCGGCTACTCGGACGAGCCGCCCTTCTAGGGCAGCTCGCTCCCACTTTCTTGATCACACAGGAGAAACACCATGGCGAAGCCGCCTGTGCGCAAGCCTAAGAAGAAGGTCTGCGCATTCTGCAAGGACAAGACCCAGTACGTGGACTACAAGGACACGAACATGCTGCGGAAGTTCATTTCCGACCGCGGCAAGATCCGTGCCCGCCGCGTCACCGGCAACTGCACGCAGCACCAGCGTGACGTCGCCACGGCAGTCAAGAACAGCCGTGAGATGGCGCTGCTGCCCTACACGTCCACCGCGCGATAAGGGGAGGGTGACCTAATCATGAAGATCATCCTCACTCACGAGGTCTCCGGCCTCGGTGCCGCCGGCGACGTCGTCGACGTCAAGGACGGATACGCCCGCAACTACCTGGTCCCGCGTGGTTTCGCGATCCGCTGGACCAAGGGCGGCGAGAAGGACGTCGAGCAGATTCGTCGTGCTCGCAAGATCCACGAGATCGCCACCATCGAGCAGGCCAACGAGATCAAGGCCCGCCTCGAAGGTGTGAAGGTGCGTCTGGCCGTTCGCTCCGGCGACGCCGGCCGTCTCTTCGGCTCCGTCACCCCGGCCGACCTCGCTTCGGCGATCAAGTCCGCCGGTGGTCCGGAGGTCGACAAGCGTCGTATCGAGCTCGGTTCGCCGATCAAGACCCTGGGCTCGCACCAGGTGTCCGTGCGTCTGCACCCCGAGGTCGCCGCGAAGTTCGGCGTCGAGGTCGTGCCCGCCTAGGGCTTCGACCGGACAGGTTGACCGGGTCCGCCCGGTAGCCATGTCGTCCACGATCGCCGGACGGGCTCAGGCCCGTCCGGCGATCGTGTTTTCCGGGCTGTTTCACGTGAAACGCGCGGCGTCGGAGTCTCCGGTCAGCGCGTGGCGCCCGTGACCAGCCAGTGGCCCGACCGGGTGCGCAGCCACAGCGTCAGCATGCGGACCGCCATCATCAGCGTCATGGCCCACCACAGGGCGGTGAGTCCGCCCCCGAACACCGGCACCAGCAGGGCGACCGGGGCGAAGACGGCCAGCGTCACCACCATCGCCTTGGCGAGATAGGGCCCGTCGCCCGCGCCCATCAGCACGCCGTCCAGGACGAAGACGATGCCCGCCACCGGCTGGGTGACCGCCACCACCAGCAGCGCGGGCAGCAAGGTGTCCTGGACCCGCTGATCACCGGTGAACAGCGGGATGAACAGCGGGCGCGCGAGCACGACGAGCACCCCGAGCCCCACGCCGGAGACCACACCCCACTGCACCATGCGACGGCAGACGTCCTTGGCGCCCTGGGGATCGTTCGCGCCCAGATAGCGGCCGATGATCGCCTGCCCCGCGATGGCGATGGCGTCGAGCGCGAAGGCCATCAGGCTCCACAGGGACAGGATGATCTGGTGCGCGGCGACGTCGGCGTCGCCGAGACGGGCCGCGACGGCGGTGGCGATCATCAGGACCGCGCGCAGGGAGAGCGTACGGACCAGAAGAGGGACTCCGGCGTGGGCGCTGGCCCGTATGCCGGCGGAGTCGGGCCGGAGCGAGGCGCCGTGGCGGCGTGCTCCCCGTACGACGACCACCAGATAGGCCGCGGCCATACCGAACTGCGCGATGACGGTGCCCCAGGCGGAACCGGCGATGCCGAGGCCGACGCCGTAGACGAGCACCACGTTGAGGACCGCGTTGGCGCCGAAGCCGCCGATGGCGACGTACAGCGGGGTCCGGGTGTCCTGGAGACCGCGCAGGACTCCGGTGGCCGCCAGGACGACCAGCATGGCTGGGATGCCGATGCTGGAAATGCGCAGATAGGTGATCGCGTACGGGGCGGAGGTGTCCGAGGCGCCGAAGATGTCGACGAACCAGGGCGCCAGGGGGAGGGTGACGGCGATGACGGCGGCGCCCAGCAGCAGGGCGAGCCAGATCCCGTCCATGCCCTGCCGGATGGCGGCCTGGAGATCGCCCGCGCCGACGCGGCGCGCGACGGCCGCCGTGGTGGCGTAGGCGAGGAAGACGAAGACACTCACGGCCGTGGCCAGCAGGGTCGCCGCGATCGCCAGTCCGGCGAGCTGCGGAGTACCGAGATGGCCGATGACCGCGCTGTCGACCATCAGGAAGAGCGGCTCGGCGACGAGGGCGCCGAAAGCGGGCACGGCGAGGGCGATGATCTCGCGGTCGTGCCGTCGCCGGGACGCCTTGGACCCCGTGTCCGGCCGGCTGTCGGGCCGGTTGCCGGGACCACTGTCCCGACCGCTGTCGGGGCCGGGACCGGATGCCGTGGGGACCTGTGTCATGGGCTCAATCTAATCTTCCACAGGTAAGAGATGCAATGTGGTTGTGATCCTTACCTGTCGAGCGGATTCGGGCACTGCTGTGCGCCGTTTGCTCGGATCTTGGACCAGCTTGAAAAGTTTTTCTCCCCCACAGCCGGTGGACGGAGAAAGGCCAGGTCAGGGCCGATGTGGCGGAGGGGGTGCAAGGTTGTCCACAGTGCTGTCCCCCGGTCCGTGCACAGGTTCGCCGGAGTTCTCCACAGCATATGGTCCTTCGTCCACATGGCCTGTGGATAACCAGATTGGCGGACGGTCCCCGCGGGCCTACCGTGGACCGACGTCCGACGCGCCGGAACCGGAGTCAGGCCACTCGATTTGTCAGTGTCGTGCCGTAGAAAGAGTGGCACGGCGAGGTCCGCCCTGCGGACGGGAGGAGGGTGGCCGGATGAGCATCCCCGAGCCATTGGACGACCCCTGGACCGAAGCCGGTCCCGGTGATCGTCTGCCGGCCTCCCGCCAGCGCCGAGGCGAGGGAAGGGGCCGCGACGAGCAGCACGAGCGCGGCAGGGACAACGCCGCGTGGGACGGCGGATCACCCGGTTTCGAGCGGGTCCCTCCCCAGGACCTGGACGCCGAACAGTCCGTGCTCGGCGGCATGCTGCTCTCCAAGGACGCCATCGCCGACGTCGTGGAGATCATCAAGGGCCACGACTTCTACCGCCCGGCGCACGAGACGGTCTTCCAGGCGATCCTCGACCTGTACGCCAAGGGCGAGCCGGCCGACCCCATCACGGTCGCCGCCGAGCTGACCAAGCGCGGTGAGATCACCCGGGTCGGCGGAGCGTCGTATCTGCACACGCTGGTCCAGACGGTGCCGACGGCGGCGAACGCCTCGTACTACGCCGAGATCGTGCACGAGCGCGCGGTGCTGCGCCGTCTTGTCGAGGCCGGCACCAAGATCACACAGATGGGATACGCGGCGGACGGCGACGTCGACGAGATCGTCAACTCCGCCCAGGCCGAGATCTACGCGGTCACCGAGCAGCGCACCAGCGAGGACTACCTGCCCCTCGGCGACATCATGGAGGGCGCGCTCGACGAGATCGAGGCGATCGGTTCCCGCAGCGGTGAGATGACGGGTGTGCCGACGGGGTTCACGGACTTCGACTCACTCACCAACGGGCTGCACCCCGGCCAGATGATCGTCATCGCCGCCCGTCCCGCCATGGGCAAGTCGACGCTCGCGCTGGACTTCGCGCGTGCGGCCTCCATCAAGAACAACCTGCCGAGTGTCATCTTCTCGCTGGAGATGGGGCGCAACGAGATCGCGATGCGTCTGCTCTCGGCGGAGGCACGGGTGGCGCTGCACCACATGCGCTCCGGCACGATGACGGACGAGGACTGGACGCGGCTGGCCCGGCGGATGCCGGACGTCTCGCAGGCGCCCCTGTACATCGACGACTCGCCGAACCTGTCGATGATGGAGATCCGCGCGAAGTGCCGCCGGCTCAAGCAGCGCAACGGACTGAAACTGGTGGTCATCGACTATCTTCAGCTGATGCAGTCCGGCGGTTCGAAGCGCGCGGAGAGCCGCCAGCAGGAGGTCTCGGACATGTCGCGAAACCTCAAGCTGCTGGCGAAGGAGCTGGAGCTGCCGGTGATCGCGCTCTCCCAGCTGAACCGTGGCCCCGAGCAGCGTACGGACAAGAAGCCGATGGTCTCCGATCTGCGTGAGTCGGGCTCCATCGAGCAGGACGCGGACATGGTGGTGCTGCTGCACCGGGAGGACGCGTACGAGAAGGAGTCACCGCGCGCGGGCGAGGCGGACCTGATCGTGGCGAAGCACCGTAACGGCCCGACGGCGACGATCACGGTGGCGTTCCAGGGCCACTACTCGCGCTTCGTGGACATGGCGCAGACCTGACCGGCGTTCGTAAGGATCTCGGGTTCGGCCCCGCGTTCCCGCTCTCCGCGCGCGGATCATGGGTGGGCTACCATCCGCCCATGCGCGGACAGTTCACCGGCTGGCCGGAGCAGGCCATGGATGTGTTGTGGCAGCTCCAGGGCGAACCGGCCCACGCGACCCGCGAGCGGTACCGCGCGGACCGTGAACGCCTCGTCCGGCAGCCGATGATCGCCCTTCTCAACGACATCGCGGACACCGACCCCCGGTACGAGGACTTCTCCGTCTGGCACTACCGCACCGGCTCCTGGTGGTGGCAGCATCAGGGCGCGGTGATCCGGCTCGGCCGCAAGATCGAGATCGGTCTCCGGTTCTCCCTGGACGGCCTGCGGATCCAGGGCGCCTGGTGGTACCCCGATCCCGGCCAGGTGGACATGTTCCGCAGAGCCGTGGCCTCCGAGGGGAGGGGCCGCGAACTCTCCGCCGTCGTCGAGGACGTGCGGAAGAAGGGTTACGACATCTCCGGGGACGTGATGAAACGCCCCCCGCGCGGCTACCCGGCCGACCACCCCCGTGCGAATCTGCTGCGCCACCGTTCCCTGATCGCCGCGCGTCCCCTCGGCTGCGAGGAGTGGCTGCACACCCCCGAGGCGGTCGACCGGGTCCTCTCGGCCGCCGCCGACCTGGACGCCCTGCTGATGTGGCTGGTCCGCCATGTGAAGCGCGCGGCCTGACCCGGCCAGGGGACGGGGGACGGGACGGTCGGAGACGGCCCGCTTCGAGGGCCCTCAGCGCCTCGTCTCGTACCTGTTCAGGACCACGCCGCCGGGAAACGTCCGCGTCTGGACCAGGTTCAGGTTCACCCAGTTGTCCAGCGCGCTGAAGAACGGCGTGCCACCGCCCACCAGGACCGGCGTGGTGGCCAGCACGTACTCGTCGATCAGCCCGGCCCGCATGGCCGCCCCGGCGAGACTCGCGCCGCCGATGTCCATCGGGCCGCCGTCCTCGGCCCTGAGCCGGGTGATCTCGGCGACCGCGTCGCCGGAGACCAGGCGGGTGTTCCAGTCGACCTTGTCGATCGTCGAGGAGAACACCACCTTCGACATGTCCCGCCAGCGGCGCGCGAACCCGATCTCCGCCGGGGTGGCGCCCGGCTGCTGGTCGCCCGTCGGCCAGTGGGAGCTCATCGTCTGCCACAGCTTGCGCCCGTACAGCGTCAGGTCGGTCGCCTCCAACTGGTCGGACCAGAACTGGAACAGCTCGTCGCTCGGCACGCCCCAGCCGATGTCGCCGCCGGGAGCGGCGATGTAGCCGTCCAGGGACACGTTCATGCCGTAGATAAGTCTCCGCATGGCGCCAGCCTTCCGTGAGTCGGTCTCACGCGTACAGACCGGCGCGGCCCGGGAAACTCATCGGTGCGCGAGGTGAGTTCACCTGGAGTCCTCGTGCCGCCGAGGACAGCGGCCTTCAGCCGGGCTGGAAGAACGCGAGCATTCTCCGGGCGGCGTCCGGCGACATCAGCAATTCGTGCATGTCCGCGGACATCCGGGCGGCGGCGCCGGTGCGTTCGAACATCTCGCGTTCGTACTCCCTGACGGCGGCCGGAGAGTCGTCCCGGTGCGCGGCCAGCGCGCGACCGAGGAGCGCGCCGTCGAGCAGGGCCATGTTGGCGCCCTCTCCCACCGGCGGCATCAGGTGCGCGGCGTCGCCGACCAGCGTGACGCCCGGCGTCGACGGCCAGGTCAGGCCGACCGGGAGCGTGGTGATCGACCGCGGTACGACCGTGTCGTCGCAGGCCGCGATCAGCGCGGTGAACCGTGGGTCCCAGCCGGGCAGCAGCTCGATCAGCCGCGCCCGCGCGGCGGCCGGGTCGTCGAACGGGATCCCGCTGGTGGCGAGCCAGTCCTCGCCGGTGTGGTAGAAGCTGACGCCGATACGGACGCGGCCGTCGCCGTTGCGCTGCGCCGCCAGGGACACGCCGCCGCCGAGCACCCAGTAGTTGCCGCGCCCGACCATCGCGGCGAGGTCGGGGTGAGTGCGGTCGATGTCGGGGATGCCGACCTCGACGATGTTCTGGCCTATGTGTGCCGGGCGGGCGTCGGTGAGCAGCGGGCGGACCCGGGACCGCGCGCCGTCCGCGCCGACCAGCAGGTCGTACGTCGCACTGCCGCCGTCGGCGAAGTGCAGCAGGCCGTCGCCGGCGGACTCGACCGGGTGCCCCCAGCGCACCACGTCTTCGGGGAGGGAATCCAGCAGCAGGTCGCGCAGATCGGCGCGGTCGACCTCGGGCCGGTCGAGCGGGGCGTCGTCGGGCGTGTCCTCCTGGAGCAGCAGGGTGCCGTCCGGCTGGAGAAGACGCATGTCCTGGCCCTCGCCACGGGCAATCGCGTGGAACCGGTCGATCAGACCGGCCTCGCGCAGCGCCGGCTGGCCGGAGTGGATGTCGAGCATGCCGCCCTGACCGCGGGCGGCGCGTGACGACTCACGTTCGTACACGACGGAGTCCAGGCCGTTCACGTGCAGCACACGGGCGAGAGTCAGGCCGCCGAGACCGGCTCCGACGATGGCGATGGTCATGGTCTCTTCCCTCCGATACACCGTACTGATCGATACACTGTATCGATCCGATGCGATGTATCTTTGCCGCATGTTGGTGTGGGAGAGACCGGAGCCACCGAATCGCCCCGTGCCGGCCCGGCTGAGCCGGGAGCGGATCGTGCGAGCGGCGATCCTGCTGGCCGACGCGGACGGCCTGGACGCGGTGTCGCTGCGCAAGGTCGCCACCGCGCTGGACGTGCGCCCGATGCGGCTCTACGGCTACATCGCCGGCAAGGAGGAGCTGCTCGACCTGATGGTCGACGCCGTCCACGCCGAGATCCGGCCGGCCGGGGACAGCTGGCGGGAGGTCCTCCGGTCCCTCGCCGAGACCACTCGGCATGCCGTTCACGAGCACGAATGGCTCGCCGATCTGCTGGGCGGCCGACCCCAGCTCGGGCCGCACGCGCTGGCCGGCGGGGAGACCGTGGTGGCCGCGCTGGGCGCCGTCGACCTGGACGACATCATGCCGGTGGTCGCCGCGGTCAACGCGTACGCGATCGGCGCGGTGCGCCGGGAGGTCGCCGAGCGGCGCGCCGAGCGGGCCACCGGGATGGACGAGAAGCGCTGGCAGGCCTCACGCGGGCCCTATCTGGAGCGGACCTTCGCGACCGGCCGGTTCCCCGCGCTGGCCACGGTGGTACGCGATGCCGCCCATCTGGACGCGGACGACACCTTCCGGATCGGTCTCGACTTCCTGCTCGACGGCATCGAGGCCCGCATCTCGGGGTGAGGCGCGGCGAGGCCGTGTCCGGCCGATGGCGCCGTCCGCCCGCAGGGCGGTGCCGGCGGTGGCTGGTGCGGTGCGTCGCAAGGCGGAGGCCGGGCCTGTACGGGGTGCACTCGGCCGTCGGACGACAACACGGCGAGGTGCCGGGCCGGGCGTCGCGGGCCAGGCGGCATGTGTCGGACACGGCCGAGAGGCCGGACCCGCGAGAGAGTTCCCTTCGTCGCACCGCGGTCGCTCAGCCGCTCAGCCTCGCAGTGACGCGTTGAGCCGTGCGGCCTGGCGCGTGAGGTGGTCGCGTTCCGGCAGGCTCGTTGCCGATCGGGCGGCTTCGGCGTAGAGCCGTGCCGCGGTCGCGGGGTCACCGTCGCGCTCGTGCAGGTACGCCGCGACGGCCGTGTGACGCGGCAGGGCGGGGTCGAGCGCCGCCAGGGCGGCCAGGCCGGCCCGCGCGCCGTCGGCCTCGCCGACCGCGACGGCCCGGTTGAGGCGGGCCACCGGGCTGTCGGTGAGCTGCACCAGTTCGTCGTACCACTCCACGATCTGCACCCAGTCGGTCTCCTCGGCCGTCCGGGCGTCGGCGTGGAGCGCGGCGACGGCGGCCTGGGCCTGGTACTCGCCCAGGCGGTCGCGGGCGAGCGCCGCCTGGAGCACGTCGACGCCCTCGGCGATCAGCCGGGTGTTCCACAGGCCCCGGTCCTGCTCCGCGAGGGGCACGAGCCTGCCGTCGGCGCCGGTCCGAGCCGGGCGCCGCGCGTGGTGGAGCAGCATGAGCGCGAGCAGGCCCGCGACCTCCTCGTGGTGCGTCATGGCCGCGAGCTGGCGAGTGAGCCGGATCGCCTCGCCCGCGAGGTCGACGTCCCCCGAGTACCCCTCGTTGAAGACCAGGTAGAGCACGCGCAGCACCGTGGCGACGTCACCGGCCCGGTCGAACCGGACACCGGAGACGGTCCGCTTGGCCCGGCTGATGCGCTGGGCCATGGTCGCCTCGGGCACGAGGTAGGCCTGTGCGATCTGCCGCGTGGTCAGGCCGCCGACCGCGCGCAGGGTGAGCGCGACGGCCGAGGCCGGTGTCAGGGACGGGTGCGCGCACCGGAAGTACAGCTGGAGCGTGTCGTCCCTCGCCTCGCCCGCGCCGGGCACGGGCTCGGCATCGACGCGCACCTCGCGGTGCTGTCGTGAGGTCTCGGCGCGGGCGGCGTCGAGGAACTTGCGCCAGGCCACGGTGACCAGCCAGCCCCTGGGATCGCGCGGCGGGTCGGCCGGCCATACGCGCAGGGCCTCGACCAGGGCGTCCTGCACGGCGTCCTCGGCCGACGCGAAGTCCGCTCCGCGACGGACGAGGACACCGATCACCGCGGGGGTGAGGGTGCGCAGCAGCGCCTCGTCCATGTGCGTCATTCCGTGACGGTCGGGGACGCGCCGAGGAACGGGCGCAACTCCAGCCACTCGTGGATCGGCTTCCCGCCCGCGCCCGGAGCCGCGGACAGCTCCGCGGCCAGTTCGAGCGCCCGCTCGTAGGTCTCGACGTCGATCACCATCCAGCCCGCGATCAGGTCCTTGGTCTCCGCGAACGGGCCGTCGGTGATCGGCGGCCGTCCCTCGCCGTCGTAGCGGACGAACGTGCCCTTCATGGAGAGCGCCTGGCTGTCGACGAACTCGCCGGTCCCTTCGAGCCGGGCGGCGAAGTCACGCATGTACTGCATGTGGGCCATGACCTCGTCCGGCTCCCACTGATCCATCGGTACGTCGTTGACCGCGCTCGGGGCGCCCCGGTAGTGCTTGAGCAGCAGGTACTTGGCCATGATGGTCTCCTTGGTGCTGTACGGCCCATTGTGGCCGCGTTCACCCCTGGGACGGAGCCGCGTCCGGGTTCTCGACATCGCGCGGCGAGATTTTTCCGGCGGACTTCAGGGCCCCGACCGGGGGCTGGAGGCTATCGGACATATGCCCCTGGGGCCTGTCTTCAAAGTAGCGCCGTCCGCCCGCTCGCGGCTCAGGCGGGCCCTAGTCGCTGCCCCCGCCCCCGCCGCCCCCGCTTCCGCAGCTGAAGCCGCCGGGTTGCGAGGACGAGTGGGTGCCGGAAGCCGAGTCCGGGTCCCCGCCGTCCTCGGAGCCGTAGCCGTAGCCGTAGTCGTGGACGTGGTCCGGATCGGCGGCCCTGCCCATACGTATCAGCGACCGTCCCAGGCCGGCGGGGACCGCCGTACCCGCGACGGCGCGGCGCAGCCGTCGGTCCCGGTGGGCGCCCGGGCCGTCGAAGACGTACGCCGGGAGGGTACCTTCCTCCCTGGCCGCCTTCAGCCGACTCCTGCCCGCCCGGGTGAGACGGTGCCGTGCGCGGGTGATGAGGCCGAGCGCGGCCAGGCCGCGCTCGATCTCCGTGACTTCCGGTCCGCCCCGTACGGTCTTCGCGACGACCGCCAGGCTTCTGCCGCGCGGGCAGCTCGCGAGGACCGCCCTCTCGACCGGGTGCCGGGCCGGGTGTCCGGCGGGCCCGCCGGTGTCCTCGACCGCGCGTACGCGCGGGCCGGCCACCGTGACGCCTCCCCGGTCGCGCAGCGCGAAGAGCGCCGTTTCCAGCACGCGCTGGGGTCCACCGGCCAGATAGGCCACTTCGTACTCGTCGAGTCGTCGCTCGGCCGCCGAGACGTGCCGCCGGATCGTGGTTCGCACAGGAGCCCCCGTCCCTGATGTCGCCTTTCGCCAGTATGCGGTCGATGCCCGGAACGGGCCCTGCGCGGCGGCAGTTCAGAGCAAGACTTGAGGTACGTCCCCGGATCGGTACGGTCCGGCCCGGACCCCGTACGCCTCCCGCTCAGGTGCGGTACATCAGCCGGCGTAGCAGCGCCTCGGCCGGTCCCCGGCGCCCGGCGCGTTCCAGGGCGTCCGCCCCCACCACCGTGACCAGCCAGACTCCGACCGCCACGAGCGCCATCGTGGCGCTCGTCAGGTGCTCACCGAGCCCGAGACCCCATGCCGCCAGCAGCGGGGCGAAGATCAGGGAGTGCGCGAGGTAGCAGGACAGCGACCGTTTGCCGACGGCGGACACCGCGTCGACGACGCGGGCACCCCGGCGGGCCGGCCTCCGGGTCCACCAGTGCGCGAACAGGGCGACGGCGGCGACGTACCCGAGCCCGGCGGCGCCGCCGGTGATCTCCCTGAGGGCGGTGAGGACCCCCGACTCGCTCTGCGCGTCGGCGGGGACGTCGATCGCGCCGATGTGCGCCAGCGCCGCGGGCAGTCCGCCGAGCCAGCCGGCCGGGATACCGATGACCGCGGTACGGCGCAGCAGCCGCAGGTGCTGTCCCGGCTCCTCCAGGATCCGGCGCCGCGCCGCCCAGAATCCGAGCAGGAAGACGACGTAGGCGCCGCCGATCAGCGACGCGGGCGCGGCGGCGAAGGTGATGAACGCTCCGGTGACCAGACGGGTGCCGGCCGCGGCGAGCCAGCTCTCCTCGCCCGCCGCGTACGCCTCGGCGCCCGGCTCCGCGCCGGCGTCGCCGACCGCGCCCAGATCACCCTGGAGCAGCACGGTCACCATCGGCTGCGCGGCGCTGATCACCATCAGCGTCGCGCCGATCCACATCCACCATGTGAGCGCGCGGTCGCCGCGCCTGAGGAAGAGCCGGCCGAGGGCGAGGCTCAGCAGGCCGTAGTAGCCGACGATGTCGCCCGCCATCAGCAGACCGGCGTGCAGCAGGCCGATGACGATCAGCAGCAGACCGCGCCTGCGCAGGATCCGGACGACATCGCGCTCGGCGGTCCCCGCGGCCCTCTGGCGGAGGAACAGCTGCGTCATCCCGTAGCCGAAGAGGAAGGCGAAGAGCGGATAGACCCGCAGATCCAGGGTGGTGATCATGGCGAACTGGACGGCCCGGTCGAGCCATCCGCCGTTCACGGGCTGCCAGCCCGAGGGGCCGTACCGCGACGCCCACAGATGGAACGCCGTGTTCGACAGCACGATGAACAGCAGCATGAGGCCGCGCGCGAGGTCGGGCGCGAGGGCTCGTTCCGAAGGCCGTACGCCCCCGCGAGGAGCCGAGGCCGGCGCTCCGGAGGCCGTCGCGGGCGCCGGGTCCGACCCGGTGTCGTTCGTCGTCTCGGCTGTCATGCCTGAAGGCTAGGAACGGGCCCCGGGGCCGGTAACCCGCCTTCTGTACAGCCGTATCCGTCCAAGGTATGGCCCGTCGCCACCGTTCGGCCGACCAAAGTACGGCCGGTGCCGCGCGTCGCCGAAATGCGGTCGACGGGGCAGTGCTCTACCGATAGATGTGGACCATGACCTCACCTTTCGAAGAACTTCTCCCCAGTACGCGACGTGCCCTGCTGCACCGCGTCGCCACCGCGCAGTCCGAAGGGCGCGCCCCCTCCTTCGTCGCCGCGGTCGCGCGCGACGGGCGCACGGTCTGGTCGGGCGGGCGCAGCTGTGTGGACGGTCATGAGCCGGACGCGGACACCCAGTACCGGATCGGCTCGATCACCAAGTGCTTCACCGCCGTTCTGGTGCTGCGGCTGCGTGACGAGGGCCTGCTCGACCTGGCTGACCCGCTGGAGAAACACCTTCCCGGCACCGGGGTCGGTGACGTCACCATCGCCCAACTCCTCGGCCACGGGGCCGGTCTGGCCGCCGAGGCGCCCGCCCCCTGGTGGGAGCGCACGCCCGGCACGACGCGCCCCGAACTGGCCGACGTGCTCGGCGAGCACCCCGTGCTGCACCCCGCGGGACGGCTGTACCACTACTCCAACCCCGGCTACACGCTGCTCGGTTCGCTGATCGAGGCGCTGCGCGGCGCGTCCTGGGAGGAGGTGCTGCGGCGGGAGATCCTGGAGCCGCTGTCGATGCACCGTACGAGTACCCGGCCCGTCGCCCCGGCGGCCGGCGGCTGGGCCGTGCATCCCTGGGCGGACGCGATCCTGCCCGAACCGTCGGAGGATCTCGGCCTGATGGCCCCGGCGGGCCAGCTCTGGTCGACGGCGGACGACCTGTGCCGCTTCGGGGCGTTCCTCGCCGAGGGGGACGACCGGGTCCTGAGCGCCGCGTCCGTACGGGAGGCGCGGACTCCCGCGACGCCCCCCGAGAGCGGCCAGTGGGGCGGCGGTTACGGGCTCGGCGTGCAGCTCGTCCACGGAGGCGGCCGGACATACGCCGGGCACACGGGTTCGCTGCCCGGTTTCGTCGCCGCGCTCTGGGTGAGTGTCGAGGACGGACTGGTCGCCGTCGCGCTCGCCAACGCCACCTCGGGCCCGCTCACCGGTGTCGTCGCCGCCGAACTGATCAATATCGTGGCGGACGCGGAGCCCCGTATCCCCGAGCCGTGGCGGCCGCTGCCCGAGGTCGATCAGGCACTGCTGGAGCTGACGGGTCCCTGGTACTGGGGAGCGACCCCGTATGTCCTGCGTCTGACGGCCGACCGCGGAATGGACTTCGCGCCGCTGCGTGACGCGGGCCGGCGTTCCCGGTTCGTGGCCCGGCCGGACGGTACCTGGCAGGGGCTCGACGGCTACTACACGGGGGAGACGCTGAAGGCCGTCCGCCGCCCGGACGGCCAGGTGAGCCATCTCGATCTCGGCTCCTTCGTCTACACCCGAGAGCCGTACGAGCCGGGGGACGCGGTCCCTGGCGGGGTGGACGAGCAGGGCTGGCGCGGTCTGTGATGTTTCACGTGAAACCGGACGTACGACGCCGGCGCCGACGCGCGCCCCGCCGCTCGCCTCAGCTCCCGCCCTCCAGGCTCATCTTGAACCCGACGTGGGACGCGGTGAACCCGAGCCGCTCGTAGAAGCGCTGGGCATCGGTACGCGTCGCGTCGGAGGTCAGCTGGACCAACTGGCAGCCCTGGCGCCCGGATTCGTCGATGGCCCACCGGATCAGCCGGGTGCCGAGGCCGGAGCCGCGCTCGTCGGCGTGCACGCGTACGCCCTCGATGACCGAACGCGTGGAGCCCCGGCGGGAGATGCCCGCGATGATCGTCAACTGGAGGGTGCCGACGACGCGCCCGTCGCGCTCGGCGACGACCTGGTACTGATTCGGGTCGTCGGCGAGCCGTTCCAGGGCCTTGAGGTACGGGGTGAGGTCGTCCGGCGACTCGCGTGTCGCGCCCAGTGGATCGTCGGCGAGCATCGCCACGATCTCGGGGAGGTCGCCCGCGACGGCCGGCCGTATGTGCAGATCGCTCATGGATCGCAGATTACGCCGGTCACACCGGGGTCGACGGCGCGGGTACGCGCAGTTCCTCCACGGCCCTGACCAGCGGTGCGAGCTCCGGATTCTTCGCCGCCGCGTCCAGGGCCCCGCGCAGCGCGGTGTCGTTCGTCGGCCGCGCCTCGGCGAGGAGGCGGAGACCCGCCTCGCTCACGTCGGTGTAGATCCCGCGCCGGTCCGTCGGGCAGAGATAGCGCGTGAGCAGGCCGCGATCCTCAAGGCGGGTGACCAGGCGCGTGGTCGCGCTCTGGCTGAGCACCACCGCGTCGGCGACCTGCTTCATCTGAAGGTGCCCGCCCTCGCCGTCGTGCTGGCGGCTGAGGACGTCGAGCAGGGAGTACTCGCGAACGCTGAGGTCGTGCCCGCTCTGCAGAGCCCGCTCGATATGCGACTCGATCCTGCTGTGCAGCAGAGAGAGGGCCACCCAGCCCTGGGCGAGGGCGGTGAGTGCGGGATCCGTGGCGGTCATGGCTCTTCCTCCGTCGTCTCCGTCGTCTCCATCGACCGGAGCTTCCAGCCCTCAGGGTAGGGCACGTCTGCAATATAGCGCGCTTGCAATTAAACGGCGTCTGCAAGTATTGTCCACGCTCGTAAAACGCATGCACAAGCAGCGGCACTCGTCGGCGGTGCGGACATCACCGGCGACCCGCGAGCGGCGCACGCACGGACACACATCTGGGAAAGGCCACACCCATGCCACTCGCGCTCCTCGCCCTGGCCATCGGGGCGTTCGGAATCGGGACCACCGAATTCGTGATCATGGGGCTGCTGCCCGAGGTCGCCACCGAGTACGGCGTCACCATCCCCACCGCGGGCCATCTGGTCAGCGGCTACGCCCTCGGAGTCGTACTCGGCGCGCCGATCATGACCCTCCTGGGCACCCGCGTCAGCCGCAAGCGCATGCTGATGCTGCTGATGGGCCTGTTCATCGCCGGCAACGTCATGTCCGCACTCGCCCCCACCTTTGGCCTCATGCTCACCGGCCGTGTCGTCGCCTCACTCGCCCACGGGGCGTTCTTCGGCATCGGCTCCGTCGTCGCCGCCGGACTCGTCGCCCCGCACCGGAGGGCCGGCGCCATCGCGATGATGTTCACCGGTCTCACGCTCGCCAATGTCGTGGGCGTCCCCCTCGGCACGTACATCGGCCAGAGCACCGGCTGGCGCGCGACCTTCCTCCTCGTCGCGGGCCTGGGAGTCGTCGGTCTCGCCGGTGTCGCCAAGCTCGTACCGGAGCAGCCGCGACCGCGAGGCGTACGGATCCGCCACGAGGTGGCCGCCTTCCGCAACGTCCAGGTCCTGCTCGCCATGGGGATGACGGTCCTCGGCTTCGGCGGCGTCTTCGCCGCCATCACCTACATCACGCCGATGATGACGCGGACCGCGGGCTTCGCCGACTCCTCCGTCACCTGGCTGCTGGTGCTCCTCGGCCTCGGCATGGTCGGCGGCAACCTCATCGGCGGCCGGTACGCCGACCGCCACCTCATGCCCATGCTGTACGTGTCGCTCGGCGCCCTGTCCGTCGTCCTGGCGCTGTTCACTCTCACCGCGCACAACAAGATCGCGGCCGCGCTCACCCTCTTCCTGATCGGTGGGCTGGGCTTCGCGACCGTGCCGCCGCTCCAGAAGCGCGTACTCGACCAGGCGTCCGGCGCCCCGACGCTCGCCTCCGCCGTCAACATCGGCGCGTTCAACCTCGGCAACGCCCTCGCCGCCTGGCTCGGCGGTCTGGTCATCGGCGCCGGTCTCGGATACACGGCGCCCAACTGGGTCGGTGCCGCGCTCGCCGGGTCCGCGCTGCTCCTCGCCGTCGTCTCGCACACCCTGGAACGCCGCGGTGCCCATGACGGCGACATCGCCACCACGGGCACCACGAGGGACACCACCACGGGAACGACCAAGGACACGGCCGCGCCGACCCCCGTCTGATGCCCTCGCCTGATGCCCCCGCCCCGGCCGGAGCTCTCAGGCGGTCGGGACGAGGCGCTTCTCCGCCGCCTCCCGACCCGCACGACGGCCGGCACGACGGCCGGCCGAGGCGGCCCGCACCCGCCGCCCCCGGCGCGTCAGCCCCCACGGCTTCAGGACCGAGATGACCGTCATGAAGAGATACGCGGAGGTCGCCACCGACGGCGCGGCGACCAGGCTGATATCGGGCACACCACCGCTGTCCGCGGCCTGTGCGATCCCGGGCCGCAGGGCGAAGACCGTCGCCGCGCCTGTGACCAGCGTGATCCAGAACTTGATCCAGACCCAGTGGTACCGGGTCAGCCCCCAGGGCGTTCCCAGGGACAGCACCAGCCCGCTGACGAGCGTGATCACGACCACGGGCGCGAGAAGCCAGTCGGCGAAGACCTTCATCGCACGGTAGGACGCCTCGGTGAGGGAGGAGTCCCCGGTGGTGTACGCGGTGATGCCAAGCGTGAGCAGGCCGAGCGTGAGGCCCAGCCAGCTCACGGAGACGGCGACATGGACGACGAGAAGTGCCCGCCGGGCGGGCCGCTTGAGTGGTTTCACGTGAAACACCGTGCCGTGATCCGCGGCGGAGGGCGTCTGACGGCGGGAGTAACCGTCCGTACTAACCTCGGCGTACATGGAGAGCCCCGGGAAGACCATCGGCGACCGCCCTCGCACCCTGCATCTGTTCGATCTCGACGGCACGCTGATCCGGGGATCGGCCGCCGCCGTCGAGATCTCCCGGCAGCTCGGTGTGAGCGCCGAGATCGCGGAGCTGGAGCGCGAGTTCCTGACCGCGGGGCTGGCCCCGGACGAGTTCGCGGTCCGGGCCAGGGAGCTGTGGTCCGAGCTGACCGCCGCGCAGGTCGAGACAGCCTTCGAAGGTGCGCCGTGGCTGGCCGGGATCCGGGAGGTCTGGGCGGACATCCGTGCGCGGGGCGACTACTGCGCCGTGATCACGCTGTCACCGGACTTCTTCGTCGAACGCCTGCTGCCGTGGGGCGCGGACGCCACCCATGGCTCACGCTGGCCGGCCCTGCCGTTCACCGGGCCGGTGGACCGGGCGGGGATCCTCGACACGGCGGCCAAGGTCCGCATCGCGAACGAGCTGTGTACGCGCTTCGGCGTCCGGCTCGAAGACTGCGTCGCCTTCGGGGACTCCATGTCCGACGCGGCGATCTTCGCGTCCGTCCCCCGCGCGGTGGCGGTGAACGCGGACCACCATCTGGCCGGGCTCGCCACGCACACCTACCGGGGCGGCGATCTGCGCGAGGCGTTCGAGCTGCTGAGCCGGCGCCCTGGTTCGTAAGCCCCGCTCAGCCCAGGTCGGGCGCGTGCATCGCCCGTACGCCCTCGATGTTGCCGTCCAGATAGTGCCGCAGCGACAGCGGTACGAGATGGACGGCGGCGATTCCGACCCGGCTGAACGGCACCCGTACGATCTCGTACTCCCCGCACGGCTCGTCCACCTCCGGCCCGTGCCGCAGCGACGGGTCCAGCGATTCGAGCCGGCAGACGAAGAAGTGCTGCACCTTCACGCCGGTGACGCCGCCGTCCGCGATGTGCTCGACGGTGTCGACGAAGCACGGCACGACGTCGGTGATCTTGGCGCCCAGTTCCTCGTCGACCTCGCGGTGGAGCGCGGCGACGACCGTGGCGTCGTCCGGTTCGACCCCGCCGCCGGGGGTCAGCCAGTACGGGTCCACACCCGGTTTGGTGCGCTTGATCAGGACGAGATGGTCGCCGTCGAGCAGGATGGCGCGTGCGGTGCGCTTGACCACGGGCCGTTCGGTCATGGGAAGAGCGTGGCCCGATACGGCCGTGCCGAAACTCCCCGGGGCCGGGCGGTCACCAGTCGACCGAAGCACGCAGCAGCCATTCGTGCGCCCGCGCGATGTGCGGAAGGGCCAGTGTGCCGGTCCGTACGACGAGGAAGTACGTGCGCAGCGGGGGCACCGGCGGGTCGTAGAGAGCCACGATCTCACCGCGCTCCAGTGCGCCCTCGCACAGATAGCGGGGCAGTACGGCCAGTCCGGCGCCGGCCGCCGCGCTCTCCAGGACGGCGCGCAGGTCGGGCGCGATGACGGCGCCCGCGGCGGCCGGCCGTGAGTCGAAGACCGCTGCCCAGTAGCGCGAGACGAGCGGCAGCGACTCATGGACCTCCACCACCGGAAGCTGTTCCAGGACGACGTGGCCCTCGCGCAGCACGTCGTGGCCCAGCCGCGCCGCCCACCGTGGCGAGGCGACCAGGACGTGCTCCTCGTCGCAGAGCGGGGTCGAGGTGAGCAGTCCGCCGCGGGGCCGGGCGGTGGCGATGGCGAGGTCGTGGTGTCCGGCGGCGAGGCCGTCCAGAAGCTCCTCGGCGTCGGCGAAGAAGGAGGCGCGAAGGGCGAGCCCCTGGCTGATCAGCGAGGTGAGCGCGGGCAGGGCGCGTACGGAGGTGAACTCCGGCGGCCCGGCGAGATGGAGTGTCCGTACACCGGACTCCTCGTCGAGGCCGGTCTCGGTGATCTCGACCAGGGCGTCGAGATGGGGTGCGGCACGGTGGGCGAGCTCGTCGCCCATGGTGGTGGGCGTGACGCCACGTGCCTGGCGCAGGAACAGCGGGCGGCCCAACTGGCGTTCCAGCGTGCGTATCTGCCCGGTGACCGCGGGCTGGGAGAGCCCGAGCAGGGCTGCGGCGCGGGTGAACGATCCCGCTCGGTGCACGGTGACGAAGGTGCGCAGCAGGGCCAGGTCCATGGCAGCCCTCCTCAACTTCCGGCCCCGTCCGAACCCGTCCCGGGCCCGTCGCCGGAACGTCCAACTATAAATAAGTCGATAGGCGGCTGTCGCTACTGTGATTGGACACTGACGGAGAGTCAACTAGCCTTGTGGTGTGGTTCTTCGCGCGCGGGAACCCGTGGACGGCCCGAGCCACGAGGGGGGAGGCTCGGACCGTCCGTTCCGCCCGGAGTCCCGCCGGCCGGATCAGCCGGCGGCTTCCGTCGGTGCGGCTTCCGTCAACGCGCGCAGGACGTCGGCGACGAGGTCGTCCGGGTCCTCGGCGCCCACGGAGAACCGGACGAAGCCTTCCGGCACGGCGTCGCCGCCCCACCGCCCCCGCCGCTCCGCGGTCGACCGCAGACCGCCGAAGCTCGTCGCGTCGTCCACCAGCCGCAGCCCGTCCAGGAAACGCTCGGCGTGGTCGCGGTCGGGCAGGACGAACGACACCACGCACCCGTACCGCCGCATCTGCGCCGACGCGAGGGCGTGCGAGGGATCGTCGGCCAGCCCCGGATACCGCAGCCCGCTCACATCGGCGCGTCCGGACAGTGCCCGTGCCAGCAGCTGCGCGGTCGCGCACTGGCGGTCGACGCGGAGCTGGAGCGTGGACAGCGAGCGGTGGGCGAGCCAGGCTTCCATCGGTCCGGGGATGGCCCCGGCGATCTTGCGCCAGCGCCGCACGTCCGCGGCCAGCTCGGGATCTTCGCAGGTGACATGGCCCAGGAGGATGTCGCCGTGGCCCGTCATGCCCTTGGTGTCGCTGGCCACGGAGAAGTCCGCGCCGAGTTCCAGGGGCCGCTGGCCGAGCGGTGTGGCGAGCGTGTTGTCGACGGCGACGAGCGTGCCCTGGTCGTGCGCGGCCCGCACGAGCCGGCGGATGTCGCAGACGTCGAGCCCGGGGTTGGACGGGGTCTCGATCCACAGCAGCCGGGCACCGGCCAGCACGCCGAGCTGCGCGTCGCCGGCGGTGGGCGCGGTCCGTACCTCGATGCCGTACGCCGTGAGCTGCTCCCGCAGCAGCGGCAGCGCCTGATAGCCGTCGTCGGGCAGGACGACGGCGTCGCCGGTGCGCAGCTGGGAGAAGAGCACCGCCGAGATCGCGGCCATCCCGGAGGCGAAAGCGACGGTCTCGACGGTCCGGCCGGGTGCCTCCAGCTCGCCGATGGCACGTTCGAGATGGGTCCAGGTCGGATTGGTGTCACGGCCGTAGGTGTACGGCCCCGTCGGCTCGCCCGGCAGATGGAAGTGGGCGGCGAACACGGGGCCCGGCATGGTCGGTTCGTACTTCACCGGATCGGGCAGCCCGGCCCGGACGGCGCGCGTGCCGTCCCCGAGCGCCCCGCTTCCCGCCGGCCCCGCCGTCTCGACCGGCTCCACTGGGTCCATGAGTGATCAGTCCTTGTCGTCGGGGAGCACGACGTTCAGCGCCCACGACACGATCGAGATGATGAGTCCGCCGAGCACCGCCGTCCAGAAGCCCTCGACGTGGAAGCTCAGGTCGAGCTTGTCGGCGAACCAGGAGGTCAGCAGCAGCATCAGCGCGTTCACGACCAGGGTGAACAGCCCCAGGGTGACGATGAACAGCGGCAGTGTCAGCAGCTGGACTATGGGTTTGACGACGAAGTTCACCACTCCGAAGATCAGCGCCACGACCACCAGGGCCAGCGCCTTCTTGCCGGTGCTGTCGCCGGTCAGGGTGATGTCATTGATCAGCCAGATCGCCACGGCCAGCGCACCGGCGTTGGCGATCGTCTTGACTACGAAATTCTTCATGGTGAGATCGTGGCATGAAGGCATTCCGACTTGACGAGCTGGAGGCGGAACGTGCCGCCAACGACGGGGCGTATCTGCAGTTTGTACGGGAACGGAATATGTCCGTCGGCCTGTACGCGCTGGACGCCGGCACCATCGACCCCCAGCAGCCGCACCGCCAGGACGAGGTCTACTTCGTCGTGAGCGGACGGGCCTCGATCACCGTGGGCATGGAGACGACGCAGGTCGGGCGCGGCAGCGTCGTCTACGTACCGGCCGGTGAGCCGCACAAGTTCCACCACATCACCGAGGACCTGCGGGTGATGGTCGTCTTCTCCCCTCCCGAGGGGTGAGGCCGGACCCTCACGATTCCGTCAGGGTCGGATCAGGGGAGTTCCAGGGCCGCGGGGCCTCCGCTCCGCCGCGCGCCGCTCTAGCATCGGAAGCAGCGGGAACGCTCATCACGTATGCACGATTCTGCGTGCTTCAGGTACTCACGGAACGAGGTAGGGACGATGGCGGTACGGGAGATTGTCGCGGGGATGCCCTGGTGGGTGAAGTGGATCGCGTTGCCCGTGGTCGTGCTCGTCGTGTTCGGCGGGCTGATCGCGAGCGTGGTCGGATTCGTGATCGGACTGCTCTTCAAGCTGCTGATCCTGGTGGCCCTGGTCGGTGGGCTCGTCTACGGGGTGCGGAAGTTCACATCGTCCTCGCGGGGTGACTGGTAGTCCCC